>SKYX01000315.1 GCA_007127655.1 Desulfonatronum sp. | reverse complement strand
CGGAAGCCCCAGGCTGCACCGAGCGGGGTCATGCTGGCGGCGTGAGCGGTATGCATGTCCACGTCGGAGTCACCGAGAAAGAGAATGGCGCCCGGGGGGAGTCCCAGGAGCTCAGCCGTTTCCAGAGCCGTGGTTGGGTCGGGCTTGCTGGGTTTTTCCGGGTGCGCGCCCATGACCACTTGGAAAAGGTTTTTCGGGAAAAAGTGGTCGACCATGGCCGCGGTGGCGTCATGGGGTTTGTTGGAGAGCACGGTTATCGGGACGTTCTTGTCCCGCAAGGTGTTCAAGAGGTGTTCGATTCCGTGGTAAGGCTTGGTCTTGTTGGCCCATCCGAGGGCGTAGACCTCTCGCATTTCCGAAACGATCTCGGCGACCAAACGGTCTTCCAGACGCTCGTTCTCCGGCATGGCCCGACGGACCAGCATGGTCACTCCGTTGCCGACGAATCGACGGTAGGCGTCTAGCGGATGCGTGGGCCAGTGGTGCTTGGCCAGGACTGTGTTCATGGCGTCGGCCAAATCCTCCAGAGTGTCGAGCAGGGTTCCGTCAAGGTCGAAGATGATGCCTTGGGGTTGGATGGGGGACATTTGATTCTCCTGGTAAACTGACGTTGAAGTGAGGTCGCCAAATGGAGAGCTGATGGGCTCGATGGAATGGGGCGACTGCTGGACGATGAATGCCCGTGGAGCGAGAAATGAGCAAGTTTGGTGGACAAACAAATAGCTTTCCGAGAGCGAAGCTATGAATCGAGAAAGCTTTCTTTAACCTGTATTTGTCGCTGGATTCTTCTTTTTTTTTGAGATAAGGCTTTTCTTCAAGCAAGCTCGAAGTTCTTTCCCGATCACATCGTCGTGGCTGGGGACGCTTTGCGATCCCGGCTTGGAGGTGCGGCCATGTCTCAAACTGCCATGGAGAATTTGCGCAAATTCGTGGCCCCGGAGTTTGTTTTCGGGGTGGGGGCGCGTCGGCTTGTCGGGCAGTTTGCCCGGAATTTCTCGGTACGGAGGGTTTTGGTTGTGGTGGACGAGATGGTCCGTGCGCTACAGTGGACCACGGACGTTCTCGGCAGTCTGGATCAGGCGAGTCTGGAGTATCGCCTTTTTTCGGACCTTTCCCCCAACCCGCGGGCGGACGAGGTCATGCGGGGGGCAAGGTATTCTCTTCAGGAGGAGTGCCAGGCCATCGTCGCTTTGGGGGGCGGTAGCGTCCTGGACTGCGCCAAGGGGATCGGCATTGTCTGCGTCAACAACCGTCCGGTCCTGGACTTCGAAGGTGTGGACAATGTTCCGGTACCTGGCCCCCCCTTGATTTGCATTCCCACCACTGCGGGCAGTTCCGCCGACGTCTCGCAGTTCGCGATCATCACGGACCAGGCGCGCAAGGCGAAAATCGCCATCGTGAGCAAGGCCATGGTTCCGGATATTGCCCTGATTGATCCGGAAACCACCACCAGCATGTCGCCACATCTTACGGCCTGCACCGGATACGATGCTTTGACTCACGCAGTGGAGGCCTATGCGTCCAACGCCAACTCGCCTATTACGGATCTGCATGCCCTGGAGGCCGTCCGGCTGATCGGCAGGCACCTGCCGCAAGCGGTGGAAGCCCCTCTGGACATGGAAGCTCGATCCGGAATGATGCTGGCCTCGTTGTATGCCGGGCTGGCCTTTTCCAACGCCAGCCTGGGCGCAACCCACGCCATGGCTCACAGTCTCGGTGGGTTGTTGGACCTGCCTCATGGCGAGTGCAACGCCATTCTGCTCAGCCGAGTGGTAGACTTCAATTACCACGCTGTCCCGGATCGCTATCTGCGGGTGGCTGAAGCCCTGGGGCTGGACTGTCGGGGGCTGGAGGCCAAGAGTCAGCGCCAGGCGCTGGTGGATGGGCTGGTGGCATTGCGCAAGCAGGTTGGGCTGACCAGGGATCTGGGAGAACTGGGCGTCAGTCAATCGGATATCGTGGAATTGTCCCGTCAGGCCGTGTGCGATCCCTGCATGGTCACCAATCCTGTCCACCCTGTCGTGGAAGACATTGAACAATTGTATGTCCGAAACCATGAATCAAACCATCCCGCCGGAAGGCCTCCTCTCCGGGGGTGATGCGGATGGTGGTCCTCAAGAGACGACCACGACCCGTGACGCCCTGCGTCGCCGGATCATCGGCCTGGGCGAGGGGTCCATCCATAAAAGCTATTACCCGCAGTTGCAGCAGCGCTTGCGGGAGTTGCATCGCTTCAAGACCCTGCTGGACGGCAGCAATGAAGGCATTTTTCTGATTCGGTTGCCGGATTCGCTCCAACCGGATTCCGACATGCCGGACGTCGACATGGTTGACGTGAATGAATCAGCCTGTGTCCAGCTGGGCTACTCTTGTCAGGAAATTCTGGAACTTTCCCTTTTCGATCTTTTCCCCACCAAGGATTATCGTCGGCTGAAGTCATTTTTCTCCACCCTGGAACAATCCGAGCACGGGCGGTCCATTATCACGGAGTTCATCCGCTCCAATGGAGAATGTTTTCCCGTGGAAGTCTCCTCTCGGCTGGTTCGGTTCGACCTGAGCCCTTACGCCGTGGTCGTGGCTCGGGACATCACTGAACGGTTGCGCATGGAGGAAGAACTGCAACGGGCCGGGAACCTGGAAGCCCTGGGGGTGCTGGCTGGTGGCATTGCTCATGATTTCAACAATTTTTTAACGGCGATCATGAACCAGATCTCCCTGGCCAAGCTGCACCTGGATCAGGCGGATCATGTTCTGGAGAAGTTGACCTACGCGGAAAACGCCTGCTTGCAGGCCAAAGGATTGACTCAGCAACTGTTGACCTTTGCCAAGGGCGGGGAGCCGGTGCGCAGAGTCACTTCCCTGGCGGCGTTGGTCGGCGATGCCTTGCGCCTGGTTCTGGCCGGAACCAACGTCAAACCCATGCTGACCATTCCCGATGATTTATGGCTGGTGGACATTGACCCGGGACAGATTTCGCAGGTTCTGAATAATCTCCTGATCAACGCGGTCCAGGCCATGCCCGAGGGCGGCATGCTGCGCGTGACCGTGCGCAACGAGACGATGTCCCCCGAGGATGTTCTGGAATCAACGTTTGGAGAGCATTTGCCCCATGGCGACCATCTTTGCGTGACCATTCAGGATAGTGGTTCAGGAATTCCCGAATCAATGGTGGCTAAGATTTTCGATCCTTATTTTACCACCAAAGCCCAGGGCAGTGGTCTTGGATTGGCCACTTCCTATTCGATCATCCGGAAGCACGGGGGAACGCTGACCGTAAAGTCCAAACAGGGCCAGGGCGCCACGTTCATGTTTTGCCTGCCCGCCATGCGGTTCGAGACGGATTCGGCCCACCGCCAAACCTGTGTGCCTCCGCACACCATTGAGGTAGCCCATCATATTCTCTTCATGGACGACGACGACATGATCCGTGAGTCCATGGGCGAAATTCTGGAGGACATCGGCTATACCGTGACGCTGGTCCGGGACGGGCGAGAGGCCCTGGAGGCTCTGCACCGGGCGCGGAAGGACAACCAGGTTTTTGACGTGGCCATCATGGATTTGACCATTCCCGGCGGCATGGGCGGGGTGGAGGCGGTTGGACGGCTGAAGGCCGTGGATCCACTGCTCAAGGCCGTGGTTTCCAGCGGTTACAGTACGGCCCCGGCCATGGCCCATTACCAGGAATACGGTTTCGACGCCGTGGTGGCCAAACCCTATACGGTGAATGAGTTGCGATGCGTTTTGGATCGATTGTTGAGTGGAAACGAGGAAGAAGGTTGAACGCCCGAGAATGTTTTTTGAATCGCCATGCGGTTCAGGAGTCAGCGAGTACGTACATGAAAGCACGTTGGTTATTGAGGTGGAGCCGAAAGGCTGGACGGTTGTTTGCGCTTTTGCTCCTGATTCTGTTTTTGGCGATTCCAGGCTCAGCCGCCGATAACCAGCTGGAGCCGATACGAGTGGGCATGTCCGGGGCGTTCAGCGGGCCGATCCGGGCTATGGGCATCGAGGTTTATCGCGGGGCCATGGCGTATTTCGAGCATGTCAACCGCCGGGGAGGAATCAACGGCCGGCCCGTCGTCTTTCTGGCTTATGATGATGCGTATGATCCGGCCTTGGCCCTGGAAAACGCGGTCCGACTATTGGAACGGGATCAGGTGGACGCCTTGTTCAGCTTCGTGGGCACGCCCACCGTGACCAGGGTTCTGCCCCTGCTCAAGGTTTACGAAGACAGGGGCGTTTCGCTTTTTTTCCCGGTGACCGGCGCGGAACCGCAGCGCCAGCCGCCCTATGGTGGCTACGTCTTCAATCTGCGGGCTTCCTATGCTCAGGAAGTGGACGCCCTGGTCCGGGCGTTCGTTCGGCTGGGAAAAAACCGCTTCGCGATCCTCTATCAGTCCGATTCCTATGGCCGCAGCGGTTGGGAAGGGCTGCGCAACGCCTTGCATCGGCACTCGCTCTCCATTGTCCAAGAGGCCACCTATTCCCGAGGTTTTCGGTTTCAACAAAGCATGAGCGAGCAGGTGGACATTTTGCGCGCCGCGGAACCAGACGTGGTCATTAGCATCGCCTCCTACGCCGCGGCCGCGGCGTTTATCCGCGATGCCCGGGACCTGGACTGGGACGTGCCCGTGGCCAATGTTTCCTTCGTGGCCAGCGAAAGCATGCTGGAGTTGCTGCTGGAGCAGGAGCGACGAACGGGGCGGAGCTACACCCAGGACCTGGTCAATTCCCAGGTGGTGCCCAGCTACGAGGACTATTCGCTGTGGGGAGTGATGGAGTATCGATGGATCATGGATCAGTGCGTCTGTGATCTGCCCGGGCAGATCGCCTCGGACCCTTATGACCCCTTGCCTTATAGCTTTGCCAGTTTCGAGGGCATGCTCAACGCCAAGGTGTTCACGGAACTCGTGCGGAGAATCCCGTTGGATGAACTGGCCGTTGCGGAGAATGGCGAGTTTGAGGCCGTCCCCCTGTTGATCAATCTGGGCATCGGTGAGCCGGTTTTTCTGGGGGCGGGACGTCGCCAGGGAATGAACGCCGTCTATTTCTCCACCGTCCGGGACGGTCGTTTCGTTCCGTTACACGACTGGGGCGAATGGTCAAAGGAGGGGCGGCGGTGAAACCTTCCAAGTTGTTTCGCAAGATCCTTCTCGCCATGATTATTATTTTCGGAACCATGGCTACGGTCTCCTCCCTGTACTCCGGATGGACCCTGCACCGACAGCTGATGCTGGAAAACGAAAGCAAGGCGGTGGCCATTGCCCGGAGCATCGCCAACTCCAGCACGGAGCTGCTTTTGAGTCGGGACGCGGCCACTGTGCAGGCGGTGATCGACCAGTATCTGGAAATCAAGAACGTGGCCTACGTCTTTGTCCAGGACCGCGCAGGGGATGTGATCTCCCACACGTTTACGCCCAGGGTGCCCGAGGAGCTGCTGCTTCTTCGCCCGTCCTCGGCCACCGATCCAATGCCGTACCATGAAATCGACGTCCAAAAAATCAAGGTTCCGGCCCTGGGCATGGTGTTGGACATCGCGCACCCGATCCTCGGCGGGCTGGCCGGGACCGTGCATGTGGGCATGGATCTGGACAGCATCGACTCCTTTATTTGGCGGGAGATTCTGTTCCAGCACGGGATGTTCATCTTTTTTTTCGTACTGGGCATTGGCGTGGCCTTCATCCTGATGAATCGCATCTCCAGGCCGTTGATCCAACTTTCGGACTATGCCAAGCGCGTGGCTGATCATGAATTCAACGCTCCGTTGCATGTAAACTCCAAGGACGAGATCGGCGACCTGGCCAAATCCATGCAACGGATGGCCCGGCAACTGGATGAGATGATCAGCGGTCTGCATAGACGGATACAAAGTGCTACGCGGGAACTTCAAGATAATCTGATTTTTTTCAATTCCATCTACATGACCATGGCCAATGGCATGGTCGTCTGTGACATGCAAGGCAATCTGCTGCAGTTCAATCCCGCGGCCCGGATCATGCTTGACTACTCCGAGCAGGACTTTGCTTCAAGGAGCGTAGGTGATTTGTACGGAGACGGGATTGCACGTCAGATTTTCGATGACATGGGGCAGTTGGGCGATCGGGCCAGGGCCTCCCCGGATTTCGCGGAGGGGGCGGAAGGCAAGCGGCGCTACCAGGTGCAGGTTTCGAACAAGGCCGGCAAGAAGCTGGACATTGAAATTGTGTCCACGATCCTGCATCTGGACAATGAGGCGTTCATGATCCTGCTGGTGCGCAACGTCACTTCGACGAAGCGCGCGCAACGCGCCCTGAAGCATTCTCATTTGGTGCTTGACCGTCGGGTCAAGGAACGAACCAGCGAGTTGAATGCCGCGGTGGATCAGCTTCGTCAGGAAATGGCGGAACGGATGAAAGTCGAGGAAGAGCTGCGCCGGGCCAGAGACGCGGCAGAGGCGGCCAACCGGGCCAAGAGCGATTTCGTGGCCAACATGAGCCACGAAATCCGCACCCCGATGAACGGTGTCGTGGGCATGACCGAACTGTTGGCCCGTACCGACCTGAGCGACCAGCAGCGTCACTACACCATGACCGTGAAGAGATCCGCGGATGCGTTGCTGGGAATCATCAACGACATCCTGGACTTCTCCAAGCTGGAAGCCGGCAAGCTGAGCATTGAGTCGATTCCGTTCAACCTGCGGGTCATTGTCGAGGAAATGGCCCATCTATTGGCGGCTCGGGCCGAGGAAAAGGGGCTGGAGTTGATCATCCGCTATCCCCCGTCGTGTCCGGACCGCTACGTGGGCGACCCTGGTCGGATTCGTCAGGTGCTGACCAACCTGCTGGGCAACGCCATCAAGTTCACCGACAAGGGACATGTTTATCTGGGCGTGGACTGCCTGGATCTGGGCCAGGGCCGCCATGAATTGCGGATCGCCGTGGAGGACACCGGGATTGGCATTTCCCAGGAGATGGTCGAACGGATATTCGAGTCCTTCACCCAGGCGGATCAGTCCACCACCCGAATCTATGGCGGCACTGGGCTGGGGCTGTCCATCTCCCGTCAGATCGTGGAACTGATGGGCGGCAAAATTCAGGTCCAAAGTCGACTTGGGCAAGGCTCAACCTTTACGACGGTCCTGGAATTGCTCGGCGCCGAGCAGGCCGAGATGGACATTCCCCAGGTCGTGGACATGGAGTCGTTGCGGGTGCTGGTGGTGGACGACAATCCGGTCAACCTGGAAATTTTGGAGGAACTGCTCCAAGGATGGCGGGTTCAGGTCGGCTTGGCCGATTCCGGAGCACGGGCCCTGGAACTGCTGCGGCAAGGGGTTTCCCAGGGGGCGCCCTATCACATCGCGATTCTGGATTTTCACATGCCGGGAATGGACGGGGAGGAATTGGCTCGGAGGATCAAGACGGATCCGGAACTGAACCCGACGAAACTCGTTCTGCTCAGTTCCATGGGCAAGCGAGGCGACGCGAAGCGGATGGAGCAAGTGGGCTTTGCCGCGTACCTGCTTAAGCCGGTGTTGCAATCGCACCTGTATGATACGTTGACGCTGCTGGCCAGTCGGAAAGGCCGGGACACGGGCGGCCTGATCACCCGGCACCGTATCGCCGAGGCCCGGGCGGCCCAAGAGGGACGAGAATCCGGTGGGCGGGGCCTGGGGGGCAAAATACTGCTGGTGGAGGACAATCCGGTCAATCAGGAAGTCGCCAAAGAATTGCTCAAGGAGGTAGGGGCTTCCGTGGACGTGGTCGGCAACGGGCGCGAGGCCGTGGAGGCCGTGCTGGCCGGTACGTACGACCTGGTGTTTATGGATTGTCAGATGCCGATAATGGACGGGTTCGAAGCCACCAGGTGTATTCGGGAAGGCGAGTCCGGCGGCCGGCGCACGCCCATAGTGGCCATGACTGCTCACGCCATGGAAAAGGATCGGGAGAGATGTCTGGCTGTTGGGATGGATGATTATCTTTCCAAGCCGGTGAAGACCGGTGACTTAGTCCGTATCCTTGAACAATATCCGCCTGACCGATCCGATGTGCGCGACACGGACGGGTTTCCATCGATCGGAGATGTTCGTGGCGATAACAGCGAGGAGCAGCAGGACCACGGGCAGGGTGAGGTTGTTGACCGGGCCATGATGTTGTTTATCAAGCATACCCCGGAAATCCTGGTCCAGCTTCGCGTAGCGGAAGGGAAACGGGATGTCGCCAATACCCGGATGTGCGCACACACCCTGAAGGGGAGCGCAGCCAACTTGCGTCTGGAGGACATTCGTGAGGCAGCCGAGGCTTTGGAGGCGGCCCTGGATAGAGAGGACTGGACGCGGGCCAAGCCGCTGATCGCGGCGCTCCAGACGCGGGTGGAGGCGATGATCGCGGCACGAGCGCCAAGCGTTCAAGAAGGTGAATTGGAAAAAGTCGACGAGGATCAGGCCGTGCTGGCTTTCGTCCTGGCCGTACGGGACGACCCGGCTACGGTGGCGCACTGGAAGGATTTCCGCAAGGCCTTGAAGTCCAGAAACGTTCGGCGTATCGCGACTCTTGGCGAGGAACTGGCGACAATCCTCGAAGCCAGAGGATTTCATGAGGCCGTGGCTTGGCCTCGTTCCCTGCACGGTCACGCCCGGAACATGGACATGGCCGCCTTGCGCGATGCCTACGCAAAGCTGACTCGGGTCGAGGAGTTGAAAGAACCATGAAGACGGTTTTGATTGCCGATGATGCACCAAGCAACCTGCATTTGTTGCATGATATTTTGACAAAATCCGGTTACGAAGTCTTGGTGGCGGAAAACGGGGAGGAAGTTCTGGAGATCCTCGAAGAGGAGTCCCCGGATATTTTTCTGCTGGACATCATGATGCCGGGCATGGACGGTCTGGAACTGTGTCGCAGGATCAAATCCATGAGCCGGTTCACGGCCACGCCCATCGTCTTCATCACGGCCAAGAATTCCTCGACGGACATTGTCCAGGGGTTTTCCGCCGGAGCGGTGGACTATATCCCCAAGCCGTTCAACGAGGCGGAAATTCTGGTCCGGGTGCAGACCCACATTCGTCTGCACGACGTGTTGATGGAACTGGAGCGGTTGCGCCAACTGGCCCTGGACGCCAATCCCTTGACCCAGTTGCCCGGCAACAATTCCATTCTCAAGGCCATCGCTGAGGCCTTAAATGATGAACGACTGTTGAGCGTGGTCTACGCGGACATCGATAACTTCAAAGCCTTCAACGACAAATACGGGTTCGCGGCCGGGGATCAGGTCCTGCGTTTTACGGCGAATCGGATTGTTGCGGCGGTGGAAGCGGCTTGCGGCAAGGGGCGAATGGTGGGCCATGTGGGCGGCGACGACTTCGTCTTCATCACGCCCGCGGACTGTACCCGGGCCGCCGTGGATCGGCTGATTCGGGACTTTGACCAGGGGATTCGCTCCTTTTACTCTGATGAAGATATGGAGAAAGGCGAAATCCGGGTCAAGGACCGTAACGGAAAGTTACGGTCTTTTCCCTTGATGACCATCAGTCTGGGAGTGGTGGAAGTGGATAAAAATTCCTTCAGCCATCACTTGGAACTCTCCGCCATGTGCGCGGAGGTCAAGAAAGTCGCCAAGAGCATTTCAGGAAGCTCCTTTTTCATCAATCGCCGGAGCGGAGTCGAGGATTGAAAAGGGCGGCTTTCCCGGACCGTTAGAGTGAAATACTGCCCAGGGCCGTTTCCAGGCCTTCCCTGCTCAACGGTTTGGTCAGATAGCAGGTGGCCATGCCCTGAAAAAAGGCCTGGCAGACATTTTTTTGGTCCTCAAGGCAGGAGACCATGATCACCTTGACCTCGCTTCCAGGGGGAACGCCGCGGGCTTTTTCCAGTTTGCGGATGGCTTGCAACGCCTCATGGCCATCCATGACCGGCATCATGATGTCCATGAGGATCAAGGAGTACGGTTTCTCTTCGTCCAAGGCCATGGTGAACGCCTGGACGGCTTCCTCACCGTTGGCGGCCATGTTGATCTGGGACGCTTTTTCGCACATGAACGACTGCATCACCACACGATTTGCCAAGTCGTCGTCGACGATAAGAACCTTCATTAGCTCGCTCCTTCGGTAACTGGGAAAACGGTATGATCGGTCCAAGATTCGGGATTGCTTCGCGGGGTCCGTGAAGTCGCCTCGTTACTCATCATTGACGCTTTTTGGGAGATACTTGAGCAAAACATGCTCCAATTGCTGATATGTGGTGGGTTTGGCGAGATAGTCGTTCATGCCGGAGGTCAGGAATATTTCCTTGTCTCCCGGCATGGCGTACGCGGTCAGGGCGATGATGGGTGTTTTGGGATTGTACCGGGAGCCATCGTGGGCCCGGATGATTTCGGTGGCTTCCACCCCATTCATGACCGGCAATTGGACGTCCATCAGGATGCAGTCCACGGTTTCCTGTTCCATCAATTCCAGTGCCCGCCGTCCGTCTTCGGCCTCATGAACGGTGTAGCCGCCTTTTTCCAAGAGCTTTTTGAGCGCGAATCTGTTGAGTTGGTCGTCCTCAACCACGAGAATTCGTGCGGACATGACACACTACCTTGGCTTTGCTCACGTCACGTCCAAGGCTTGTTCATTGGACGGAGGTGGGTTACTTTATGAGTAGACCGATTTGTTTGGTCTATTGCCTTTGGGCCGATTCTTGCATTAGAATGCTGGGGTATGAAATTTAAGTTAAAATCCTTTTTTAAAGGTAATATCCCTAAAACGCAAACCCGAGCAACGAGAACCGTAACTATTCAGCACAATTTATGTGTGCTCTTACCCGTCAACAGCATTACTCTATGCTGAGTAGTTATAGAGAAGCCGCCTGGGTAACACTCTTGCCTCCGACCGATTGATCGTATCCATCTCGCTATGAACGCATCGTACGGTGACCACAACGAAGCACATTCGCCCTTGATTGTCCGCGACCAGCGGTTGATCACCTCCTGCGCCCTGGACATTATCTCCGCGGTGGAGCGGACCCGTGGCATGCCTTTGCAGCCGCGGGACCGGATGGCCCTGAAGCTGTTGACGCCCAAGAATTCGGCTCTGTTGGTTCGGAAAAAACAGCGACATTTGGGTTGTCGCCAAGTCAGTTTCGACATTAAGACCGACGACCTCGGCCTAGGCGCCTACCAGCTCGTTCCTTCCGGTGTTCATGTTTTGAATCGCGAGGGCGTTTGGTGGAGCGACAAGTACGGAATCGGGCGGTTCCTCTGGAATCTCTATGTGGGCGAGAACCCTCAGTCTGGAATGATGCGAGTTTTGGAACGATTGTTCAAGTTCGAGATCTCCGGAGTGTTCGGTCCTCGGGCAAATTTTTCGGTCCGGGAAAAGACCGGAACCATCGAGGGCGATGTCCGCCCTGACCTGCGGTTGTACATCCACCGCCGCGAAGGAAGCGTGGAGACGTCCTTGCGGAAACTGATCAAAGCCCGAGCCATTTTTCGTCCTAAAGACCTGGGGCTACAGCTCGACGGCAACGAGAACGGCCAAATCGCCCTCCTGTTCGGTAAATTCAAACGTTACGCAGTCAGCTTCACCATGCAGAAAATCTAGAGCACACAGCGACCGGAGGTCTGTCCGGGCAAGAAATCGTTGCTTGTAATTATGTTTACATTAGCATATGAAAGCGCCCATGCAAATAAACACGCCTCCGTCCATGCGCCTGCACCTTTGGCTGGAAAACGACCAGGGTGCGTTGATCGGGCTGGGTCGGGCCATGCTCCTGGTCAGGATCAGGGAGTGTGGTTCGCTGCGCCAGGCCGCGGAGAATTTGGGTATTTCCTACCGGGCGGCCTGGGGCAAAATTCGCCAAGCCCAAGAGTATCTGGGAGAGGATCTGGTGCGCAAGGAGGGCAAGGGCTACGTGCTCACCGACTTTGGCGAGCACTTGGCTGACGGTTTTTTGAAATGGCACGACGCAGTGGAGGGCCGCGCCCTGGCCTTGGCCCAGGAGTATTTTCCCTGGCCAGTGCTGCCGTATCGTTCTTCGCCCGGCTCATCCAAACCATTTGCCTCCGGCTCGCCTACATCTTGTGCGTCCGGTTCCGTTTCAACGACAAGAGATTCCGCTGACAAGGAGCATTCATGACCACTGAAGAGATCGGAAAGGAGACCTCAGAAGGCCAAGCCGTGTACGTTGGTTCTCGATCGTTCGACGAT
>SKYX01000014.1 GCA_007127655.1 Desulfonatronum sp. | reverse complement strand
TGAACCGTTGAACCAACAAAACCGGAGCCAGCCATGCCTCCTTTTCTGGAAAATCTGAAAGTCAAGGTCCTGCAAATCTGGAGCGATTCCAGCGTCTCCCAGCGCATCATGGTCGGCGGTTTGGCGGCGACCATGGTTTTGATCTTTTTCCTGCTCATGTACTGGATCGGTCGCCCGGATTACGCGGTTTTGTATGATCGGCTGACTCCGGAGGACGCCAGCCGCGTGAGCACCATCCTGCAGACCGGCAAGGAGCCGTACCGACTGGCGGACAATGGGCAGACCATTTTGGTCCCGGCGGATCGGGTCCATGAACTGCGGTTGCGTGTCGCCGGCGAGGGAGCGCTGCGCGGTCCGGGTTTAGGGTTTGAGTTGTTCGACGACGTCAAGCTTGGCCAGACCGACTTCATCCAGCGCATTAACTACCAGCGGGCCCTGCAGGGAGAACTGTCCAGAACGATTTCCGAATTTCCAGAGGTGGAAAGCGCCCGGATTCACCTGGTCATTCCGCATCGCAGCCTGTTCATCGAGGAACAGAGCCCACCGTCCGCGGCCGTGATTCTGGCCATGAAGCAAGGTGCCAGACTGGACGGCCGTCAAGTTCAGAGTGTTGTCAACCTGGTGACGTCCTCGGTGGAAGGGCTGACTTCGGATCACATCACCGTGTCCGACACCACCGGGCAAGTCCTCTACCAGCCCAAGAGTTCGGACACTTTGGAAGGCATGACCAACACCCAGCTGGAGTACAAGCTGCAACTGGAGCAGAACCTGGAGCGGCGCATCAGCCAAATGTTGATCCCGCTGTTCGGCCACGGCCAGGTCATCGCCAAGGTAAACACGGAACTGGATTTCAGTCGACGGACCATCGTCAGGGAACTGTTCGACCCGGACAGCGCCGTGGTCCGCAGCGAACAGAAAAGTGACGAAACCAGCACCGGGCAGTCCAATCTGGAAGCCGGGGTTCCCGAGCCGCAGTTTCAGGGGGACGGTTTCGCCGGGCAGGGCACCTATCAGGAAAGCGCTCGTTCTCAGTCCACGACCAATTTTGAAATCAACCGCGAAGAACAGCAGATCGTCATGCCTCTGGGCGAGTTGCAGCGATTGAGCGTGGCGGTTATCGTCGATGGAACATACGAGCCGGTAACCGAGGGCCAGGGCCATGTCTTCGTGCCGCGCAACGCCCAGGAACTGCAACGGATCGAACAACTGGTTCGTAACGCCATCGGCTTCGACGGGGCCCGGGGCGACAGCGTGGAGGTCTCCAGTATTTCCTTTGGTGGTCCGGAAATGATCCCGCCGCCGAGCCTGGCGGAAGTGATTCTGGATTACGGCCGGCAGTTCGGCAAACCGATTCTGAACTTTCTGCTGGTCCTGCTCTTCCTGCTCCTGGTGGTCCGCCCCGTGGTAATGGCCATGATCCGGCCGCGTGTCGCTGAACAGGATGAGGGCGCAGTGGATGAGTTGGAAGGGGCTGAAGCAATGGCTTTGGAAGCCGCCGAGACTCAAGAGTCCGAGGCCGTGTTGGCACAGCGCCGCCTGGAAGAGCTGAAGCAGGCCACCGGGGAGCTGTTTCAGAAGAACATGGAGCAGAGCATCCAGGTTCTGAAGATTTGGCTGAAAGAGGAGAACGCCTGAAGTGGCTGATAAAATATCCGGAACGCAGAAGACGGCCATCCTCTTGTTGGCCTTGGGTGACAAGTGCGCCGTGGACGTATTCAAACGCCTGGATCGTCGCGAGATCACCCAGGTGAGCAAGGCCATGGTGGAGATGGACACGGTCCCCAAGGAGATGGTCGAAGAGGTGCTCAAGGAGTTCAACCAAGTCCTGACCCTGGGCGAGAGCATGCTGGCCGGCAGTCCGGACCGGGTGCGCAAGATGCTCCAGGGCCTGGACAGCGAAACGGCTAAATTCGTGCTGGACTCCCTGGAACTGGACACCGGACCGGGTCCGTTCAAGGCTTTGGAAAGCGTCAGCCCGAAGTTGCTTGCTCAGATTCTGCGCAACGAACACCCTCAGACCCTGGCCTTGATTCTGGGCCACCTGGATTCGGAGCAGGCCGCGGGGCTGCTCCAGAACATGTCCGCAGGGGTCCGAGCCGAAGTGCTGATCCGCCTAGCCCGCCTGGAGGCCGTGCCCGCGGACATGCTGGAGGACTTGGGCAAGGTGCTGGATCGGCAACTGATCGCCATGGGCGGTCGCGAAGGCCGGAAAGTCGGCGGAGTGTCATCGGTGGCTGAGATCCTCAACGCAGTGGAACGCGCCACGGAAGAGGAAGTGCTGGCGGACATCGAAGAGGAATCCACCCAGCTGGCCGAGGAAATCCGACAGCTCATGTTCGTGTTCGAGGACATCAAGACCCTGGACGACCGCGGCATCCGGGAGCTGCTCAAGGAGGTCAGCAACGACGAACTGACCCTGGCCTTGAAGGGGGCCAGCGAGGAGCTGCGGGACAAATTCTTTTCCAACCTGTCCGAACGCGCGGCCACCATGATCAAGGAAGATCTGGAAATCATGGGACCGGTCAAGCTGTCCGAGGTGGAAACGGCCCAGATGAACGTGGTCAAGGTGGTTCGCCGACTGGAAGCCGAAGGCCGGATCATCATCACGGGTAAGGGAGGCGGCGATGTCCTTCTCTAATTCTGATGGCGCCCGATCCGGAGGGAAAATCATCATCGGACCCCGCTCCGTGGGTTTGTCCGAGTTGACTCTGGCCGGCGGGCGTCAAGCCACCTGGAGCATGGAGGCTGAAGAGGAATACCTGACCCGGGTCCGGGCCAGGGCCCAGGTGATGGCCAAGGATATCCTGACCCAGGCCATGGAAGAGGCAAAGCAAATCAAGGCCCAGGCCAGGGACGAAGGCTTTCGCGAGGGCCAGGCCCAGGGCGATACCCAGTTGAAACAAGTCCTGGAGCAGGCCGCCGGGCAATGCGCCGCGGTGATCAGCTCCATTGAAGAACAGGGCCGAGCCGTGTGGCAAACCCACCGCGGGGACTTGGTGATGCTCTTGCACGTCATGGTGGAAAAAGCCATTGCCGTGGAGTTGGACGTGCATCGCCGGGAGAGCATGGTCAATCTGCTGGATCAGGCCGTGGACATGATCGACGCCAAGCGCAAGGTGGTCATTGCTGTCAATCCGCAAGACCGCGGACTGATCGAAGACCTGCTGGCCTTGGGAAAATCGGACGACAACCGCCCGACGGCCTGGAAAGTCAAGGATGATCCGCGAATCGAACCGGGCGGTCTGATCCTGGAGTGCGACCACGGGATGGTGGACAACACCGTCGCTTCGCGCAAGGCAGGCCTGCGTGAAATCCTGAACCAACTGACCCTGGAGGAGAACGGCTGATGGGACTTTGTCCGCAAAGTTGCGTCACCGTGCTCCAGGGGACGGACCCGGCCCGGACTTTCGGCAAGGTTTCCAAGGTCGTCGGCCTGCTGGTGGAAGGCCGGGGCATGAAGGCTTCCCTGGGGTCGTACTGCCGTCTGCTCTCGGACGATGACCCTGAAGGCATTCCCGCCGAGGTGGTCGGATTTCGCAACGGTTCGGTACTGTTCATGCCCTACGGCGAAATGCGGGGCATTCGGCCCGGAAACCTGATCCAGAATTCCAACACCCCGCCTCTGTTCCCCGTGGGCAAGCGGATGCTGGGTCGGGTCCTGGACGCCTTCGGCCAGCCCATGGATTCGGGCCCCGTGCTGGAACCATCCCAGTATTATCCCCTCCACGCCGAACCGCTCAACCCTCTGAAACGTCCCCGGATTCACGCTCCGTTGGACACCGGAGTCCAGGCCATCAACGGGCTGCTGACCCTGGGAAAGGGTCAGCGGGTGGGGATCATGGCCGGTTCCGGGGTGGGTAAGAGCACCATGATGGGCATGATCGCGCGGTATACCAAGGCCGACGTGAACGTCATCGCCCTGGTGGGCGAGCGAGGGCGAGAAGTTCTTGATTTCATGGAAAAAGATTTGGGGCCGGAAGGCTTGGCCCGCTCGGTGCTGATCGTGGCCACTTCAGAACAGGGCCCGCTGGTCCGGATGCGGGCCGCGTTCGCGGCCACGGCCGTGGCCGAGTATTTCCGGGACAAGGGGCAGGATGTGATCCTGATGATGGATTCCGTGACCCGGTTTGCCATGGCAGCTCGGGAAGTCGGCCTGGCCGCCGGGGAGCCGCCCACCACCAGGGGATACACGCCCACGGTGTTCGCCATGCTGCCCCGGCTCCTGGAGCGGGCCGGAAACAATGAGCAGGGCAGCATTACCGGGATCTACACCGTGTTGGTGGAAGGCGATGATTTTTCCGAACCCGTGGCCGACGCGGTCCGTTCCATCCTGGACGGCCACATCGTGCTTACCCGGGAGTTGGCCGATCAAGGTCATTACCCGGCCATCGACGTGCTTAAAAGCGTCAGCCGGCTTCGCGCGGAAATTACTCCGCCGGAAATCCTCCAGGCCGGTCAGGAGGTGATTCGCTCCTTAGCCACGTTCAAGAAAGTTGAAGACATGGTGAACATCGGGGCCTATGCCAAGGGCAGTAGTCAGGAAATTGACACGGCGTTGCAACGCATCGGCCCGATTCAGAGCTACCTCCGTCAACCAGTGGATGAGTGTCGGCCCCTTGATGACAGCTTTTCCGGGTTGTTCGCCTTACTGGACAAGGGCGCCGGGAAGTGAGGGCATGTCGTGATCAGGCCGCCCGGGACAAAGGACCGGTCGGCAAGGCCAGGGGGCTGGTGGTGGCCGGAATCCGGAGCGGCTGCGGCAAAACCCTGGCCACGCTGGGGCTGGCGGCCGCTTTCCGGGAACGAGGGTTGCGAGTTCAGGGGTTCAAGGTCGGGCCGGACTTTATCGACCCCACGCATCTGGCCGCGGTCAGCGGCCGTCCCGTCCACAACCTGGATGGATGGATTCTGCGTCGGGGCGTAACTCTGGAACTGTTCCATCGATATGCTCGGGACACGGACGTCTGTCTGGTGGAAGGGGTGATGGGCCTGTTCGACGGCGCATCCGGCTCAGAGGAGAGCGGTTCCACGGCTCAGATGGCCAAGTGGTTGGGCTTTCCCGTGGTTCTTGTGGTGGACGCCCGGTCCCAGGGCCGGTCAGCCGCGGCTCTGGTGCGCGGCTTTCACGACTTTGATCCGGAGTTGAGTTTGGCCGGGGTGATCTTTTCCCAGGTGGGCGGGTCAAGCCATGAGGCTCTGCTCCGTGAAGCCATGTCCGCGTACCTGCCGGATTTGCCTTGCCTTGGCTTTTTGCCTCGTCGACCGGATATGGTCCTGCCCTCCCGGCATCTCGGGTTGTTCATGGCCGCGGATTTAGTCCGATCTCCGGCGGAAAAGCCGTCCGAAGACGGGCCGGAGGGGATGCCAGAGGGGATGGCGGGGGCTGAAAATCATAGTCGGGAACAAACCACGTTCTGGGACTCCCGGCGTCGGGAAAGCTTGGCTGCCTGGGCCGAGCAAGGGCTGGATTTAGAGTGGATTCAACGAATCAGCGAACAGCCGGTTTTCACGAACCCCGCTTCAGCAGGTCAGGCAACCGAGTCGGCGTCACCATCTGGGAGCCTTCCCGGAGCGGCCTCTGGAGTGACCATCGGGGTGGCCAGAGACTCCGCCTTCTGCTTCTATTACCAGGAAAATTTCCGTTTGCTGGAGCGGGCCGGGGCACGACTGGTCTTTTTTTCTCCTCTTGCGGACGAAGGGCTGCCGGAAGGCGTGGCCGGATTGTACGTGGGAGGTGGCTACCCGGAAATCTACTCGGCCGCTTTGGCCGCGAACCGTCCGATGCGCGAGGCGATCCGGAAGGCTGCCTTGGATGGGATGCCTGTTTATGCCGAATGCGGGGGCATGATGTACCTGCTTTCCGAATTGGAGGACGTTGACGGGAAGCGGTATTCCATGGTCGATTTTTTTCCGGGTCGGGCCAAGATGCATTCTCGATTCCAGGCCTTGGGCTACAGGAAGGTGGAACTGCTTGCTGATGGCGTTTTGGGGCCCGTAGGGACCGTGCTTCGCGGCCATGAGTTTCACTATTCCGGACTGGAAGAGATTTCGGAAAGCACATACGATCCGGCCTTTCGGGTCGAGGATCGGAGAGGCCGGGCGAACTTGGCCGGTTTTCGCCGCGGCAACGTAGTGGCCTCGTACGTTCATCTGCACTTCGGCTCCCATCCACCCGCCGCCGTGGCGTTCACGCGGGCCTGCGAGCGCTATGCGGCCAACCGCATCTTAAGGTGATTTCTGGGATGAAACGCACCCAGAAAACTTCCCCTCACCCCGACCCTCTTTCAAGGGGAGAGGGAGATTAAGGGTATCTAGTTCAAATCCTAAAGGATAACGTCATGACCGAGTTGGAACCGATCCCTCTGAACGCCGCTGGGCTGGATATCGAGAACGAGTCCATGCGGATCATCGACGCCGAGGTTCCGCCTCCGAGGCCTTTTGGCGATGCCGAGTGGCCGGTGGTCCGGCGGATGATCCACGCCAGCGCGGACTTTGAACTCCTGGACCTGGTTCGGTTTCACCCCCGGGCCGTGGCTGCCGGGCTGGAAGCCTTGCGTCGAGGTTGCCCGGTGATCACGGACACCCGCATGGCCCAGGCCGGTCTGTCTCCAAGGCTGTACGCTCCCCTCGGGTGCGAGGTGCATTGCCTGATCAGCGACCCTGAAACCCTGGAGCGATCCCGGCTTACCGACTCCACCCGCGCCGCCGCCGCAGTGGACGTGGCGGCCCAGCGCTTTCAAGAGGCCATATGGGTGGTGGGCAACGCACCCACGGCCTTGCTCCGGCTTCTGGAGTTGATGCAAGGCAAAGCCGTAATTCCGAGCCTGGTCATCGGCATGCCGGTGGGGTTCGTCCAGGCCGCGGAGTCCAAAAAGGCCCTGCTGGAATCCGAAGGGATCCCCTTCATCCTGATTCACGGACGCAAAGGCGGTTCGGCCCTGGCTGCATCCGCCCTGAACGCCCTGGCCGGCATGGCCCTTGCCGATGTTCCGGTGTAGGGGCGACCGGCCGGTCGCCCCTAAGGTCGTTGACACGGAAAACCGTACACAGAATCGTTCCATCCCGACATGAACCATCGCGGCAAGGTGCGAATCGGCTTCACCACCGGATCTTCGGCCACGGCCGCGGCAAAGGCCGGAGTGCTGTTTTTGGTGCGCGGCGAGAGGCCCAAGCGCGTCGGTATTCCCTGCCCGGAGGGGCATGTTCGGCTCGTGGTCCGGCTGGAAAGCCTGGAGGCGGAAACATTGCCCACCGGCAGCCCTTCGGTTCGGGTCACGGTGCGCAAGCAGGCCGGAGATGATCCCGACGCCACCCACGACGCGGTCATTTCGGCTCGCGTGCATCTGGAGCCGTGGCCTCGGCCCGAGGTGGTGATCCGGGGAGGTAACGGAGTGGGGGTGGTCACCAGGCCTGGATTACCCGTGTCCGTGGGGCAGGCGGCCATCAACCCGGGCCCACTCCGACAGATCCAACGGGCCGTGTTGGAAACCTTGGAACAACTTGGGTGCACCGCCAGGGTCCACGTGTTGGTGGAAGTCCCTCGGGGCGAAGAACTGGCGGCCAAAACCCTGAACTCCAGACTGGGCATAATCGGCGGGATTTCCATTCTCGGAACCCGAGGCACGGTGAAGGCCTTCAGCCATGCGGCGTGGAAAGAGACGATCATCCAGTGCCTGGACGTGGCCCGGGCCGAAGGCCTGGACGCCGTGGCCCTGAGCACCGGGGGAAGGGGGCAGCGGTTTCTGGAGGCCGCACTGCCCCGGCTTCCCAAAACCGCCTTCATTCAGGCCGGGGATCATCCAGGATTCGCCATGCGCCAGGCGGCCCTGCGCGGGATGCGCAAGGTGATTTGGGGGGGCTTCTGGGGGAAGCTGGTTAAAATGGCTCAGGGACGTCCACAAACCCATGCCCGGCTTTTTGCCGTGGACCTGCCCGACTTGGCCAATCTGGCGGCGAGCGTGGGCGTGGAACCGGATGCAGCCGAGAAAATCGCCCGGGGGAATACGGCCAGAGAAGCCTTGGATATCCTGCGCGGGACGGATCACCTTGCCGCCGCGATGCGGGAAGTTCTGTTCAGGGCCCTTGGGCACTGCCGTGTCTGGGGCCGTCCCAGAAGAAGTCTCAGGGGGAGTCTCGGGGACCGATCATCGGTGGACGTGGAATTGATTTTATTGGACTATGACGGTCAGGTATTGCACAGGGCGGAATACAGAGGCTCCAACTCGACGGAGAGCCGTCCGCCTTCCGCCTGAGTCTCGAATCTCGACAACGACACCGGAGGAGATCAAACCATGGGAAAAATTATCGCGGTCTGTACCAGCGCCAAGAAGGGCCAGCGGAAAAAGAACATCGATCAGGGAGAACTCGTGGCCGAGCATGGCCTGCAAGGCGACGCCCACGCCGGACCGTGGCATCGGCAGGTCAGCCTGCTGGCCTTGGAGAGCATCCAAAAAATGCAGGCCGCCGGGCTGAAGGTCGGCCCGGGAGACTTCGCGGAAAACTTGACCACCGAAGGCATCGACCTCCCCAGCCTGCCCCTGGGCACCAAGCTGCGCATCGGCCCGCAAGCCCTGGGCGAGGTCACCCAAATCGGCAAGGAATGTCATACCCGATGCGCCATCTTTCACCAAGCCGGAGATTGCGTGATGCCCAAAGAAGGCATTTTTATCCGGGTCCTGACCGGAGGGGCCGTTCGAGTGGGGGACGTGGTGGAAGTGGAAAGCTGAGAGGGACGATACGTCCTCTCGCCAACCATCTTCAACAATGTGAACAGGTGGTTGTTTCCTGACGCCGAGAGGACGTCTTGATCCCGCGACAAGGTGCGATTCGTGTCGTCAGGGTTCACGTCAGGTTACTCAGAATCCGGCGCACCCCTCTTGTTTAGGGCCAGCCATTCGTTCAATTCCAGAATGGCCTTGGAGATATGATAGCGACCATCCGCAAAGACGCCGTAGTCTCCGCCGCCGCCCATTGCTGAGGCGAATCGGATATGGTTCGCGTAGAACAGCCAGACATCGCTCCAGCGTTTTTCAATAGCTTCGTTGAATGGACTGTCGCCGTCCGCTGGCCCCTTGGCCAAGCCTCTGTCCCAAATTTCAGTCATGATTTGCGTTGCTTCGGCCGTGGCCTGGTTGGTGGTTTGAATGGTATTCTCAAACCGCTCCCAGAAACCGTTCACCCAGGCACTGCCGTGACATGAACGGCAAACCGTCTGCATGTTCTCCGTCCGCTGAGCCATGGTCTCGGCATCGATCAAAAAATCATCGGCAAAGCTGCCGTCAAAATTCGTGGGCAGCGGCAGCCCGTCGGCATTGCGGATAATGCTCGTTTCTGGAGAGATGGGATGCGGATGGGCGTAGATCAGCCCAAATATTCGCCAAGGCAGACGATCCGTCATCTGGTGCGTACGAGGGGCGATCTGGTTTCCGGAGGTGTCCGCCAACAGGCTGACGTGGCAGGAAGCACAGGTTGGGGCGGTAAAGTCCTCGCCCACGGTCCAGGGAACATTGGTGTAATTCCAGTCCTTGCCGTGGGTGGAGAACATGTTTCCGTGCCGACTTGCCGAGTAGACTTTGTATGCCGGAACGTCCGGGCCGACATGGCATTTTTTGCAGGTATACGGCTTCCTGGCCATTTCGATGGAGAATTGATGCCGGTTGTGGCAGGCGCCGCAGGACCCCAGACTGCCGTCCGTGTTCTCCCGGCCCACTCCCTGGTTCGGCCAGCCTTCAACAACGGGAAAGTCCATCCAGCCGAAGAGCGTGTCCCGTTCCTCGATCCCCGTGACCTCCAGCTTGGTGCCGTGGCAATGGAGACAGGACTCGGCCTGGGTCAAGGGATCGGCCGGTGTAAAATGCACCCGGTCGGCTTTGCGGCTCATCCGCCCCTCGATGGTGGCGGCCAAGTCCATGTAGAGCGGGTTGTCCACCAGATTGGCCCGGGCATGGGCCATCAAGTTTCGAGAATATTGGTCAGCCTCCTCGGCGTGGCAGGTAGCGCAGTCATTGGGGCTGACCGCCACATGCACGTCATAACCGCCGTGATCGAAGCTTCCGGCATGTGCGTCGGGCCGCTGGGTATGGCATTCTGCACACCCCACGACCACATCACGGAACTGCTGTGGGATGTCCTTGCTGGAGACCTTCAACCCAAGCCCCTGAACCTGCATAGCCTCCCCCGGGGTGATCCGGGCATGGCGGCTTTTGCTCCAGGCTCCCACGATGCCGGGGTGCAGACTCTCATGACAAGCCAGACAGTCACTTGTTGCATTGCTGATGGGCGCCCGCTTTTTTTCCGGTGTTTGCGCACCCAGAAAAGAGGCAGCACCCACCAAAACCACCAGAAACAAGCCGCAGAGAACCATGTTGCGCATTTTTCACTCCTCCCTTATCGTTTTTTTTTTGCTTCTTAACCATACACCCGCCTGCGCTCCTGGATTATGTAGGCAAGAATCTCCCTGCCCATAGGGGTAACCACTCTCGGGTAGGACAAGTCCAGTCGAGTTTTCAGGTACTGTAGGATCAGAGCCTCACCATTGCCTGTTGAGCTTGGACCGAGGCCGGCAAAGAAGAATCCAAGCTTCTCCGCCTCGTGACACACAGTCCCCTCACCGCCTTGGTCCAGCGGGATTTCCAGATAGATCACTTCAATCCCCTGCCTTCCCAACAGCTCGCCCAGGTGGGAGCGGATATCCCTTGGCGTATTCTCAGCAATGCGTCGGACCAGTATCTCCGCTGTTTCCCATACTTGGCTTTCACGAACTATGACCTCACCCGGACCGGAAAACTTTGAGGGGCTTTGGAAAAACACGGGCCTGCCAAGTCCGGCGTATATTCTGGAGATCATATCCTTATGATGAGCTGGCGGACTGATCCTGGCTGGTTTTGGCGGGACAAGATATTTCAGGCTGACCATGCAGCTTTCCCGCTGGGAGACCAAACCGGTCAGGTTCCGGAAATCCAAGGTGGCAGGCATGGCCCCAAGGATCAAGCCACAGGGGCTGAACCGGGCTCTATGGGCGATCAACTGCGTTGCATGGTGGCTGGTGACCTCATAGGATACCATGCAAATCAGGCCTGCACCGAGGGCTTCCTTTTCCAGGAATTGCCCCATGCGTACCGCTAGGGATCGGCCCTGGTGGCCCTGTTTAACCACGATCTGACCACACTCACCGACAGGCCAGGGGAATCTGTATTGCAGGGAGCAGTGACCAACCACATCCCCTGTGCCGTCCTCCACCGCCACAGCGGAGAGTTGTTTGCCGGTCATGTTCAGTTCGGTGAACCAATGAGGGTTGTAACAGTCCTTCAACGGGTAACTGTCCCCATAGGTATCCAAAAAACAGGCTGCCACCCCGGGTGCGTCTTCTGGCCGGAATCGGCGGGTCGTATAGTTCCGTGGTGAAACCATCGGAGAAACCTGGCTGATGAAAAATTTGGGTAGCTGAGAGTCGGACATGCGGGTCAAGGTTATCAAGCCGGACGGTCATCCCGCCGACATCACATCGGGCCAAGTTCTCAAGGCCCTCCAACCCGTTGCAAAAAAGCAAAGCGGCAACACGGCCAACACGATGCGCAAAAACCTTGTAGCCGGGTGGAATTGGGGGATCAAGTACCTTGGCCTGTCCAGGATCAACCCCTTTCTTATCGATACGTTTCCGGGAGAGCGTCACCCAAGACATATTCTCAGTGGGGAAGATTTCTGGAAAGTCTTCTCCAGGAAACGCGATAATGTGATCAAGACTGGCAATGGCGATGACCAAAACGAAAAAACCTCCCATGAGGGGCAATCTCAAGGGAGGCGTACTGATGAGGCCAGAATCTAGGGGAAGAAACGTTACTTCCCCTTCTTACTTCCGTAGCCTCTGGCTATGGTCAACAGGTCTATAACCTGTTGTTTTAATTGGCGTCCCCAAGGGGATTCGAACCCCTGTTACCGGCGTGAAAGGGCTGACTCTTTCCGCCTGAGATGCGGCACCACCCAATGTTTCCGCATAGTTACAGATGCACACAGGGACATGAAAATCATCAAAATACACCAAAGTACTTCCGGAAGTACTTCCACAGGTACTTCCAATTCCTTCCTCGCCGCCCTCAATATATTTCCCCCTCTGCTTCCTCCACTTCCCCAGTCTCACATGGGCAGTGAACCTCCGTTGCCCATATCTCCACCCCCACCGACCATTCCGATTTGCTTCATCAT
>SKYX01000211.1 GCA_007127655.1 Desulfonatronum sp. | reverse complement strand
CGGCCCTGCGCGAAGCCGGAATGGGGTTGGTCATGGACATCGTGCCCAACCACATGGGCATCGGCCGCAACGACAACCAGTGGTGGCTGGACGTGCTGGAATGGGGCCGCAGCAGTCGCTTTATCCATTTTTTCGACATTGAATGGTTTCCCCAGACCCAGGGCATCCACGATCAAGTCTTGCTGCCCGTGCTGGGCGACCTTTACGGCGCGGTCCTGGAGCGCGGCGAATTGAACCTGCGTTTCGACGCGCAAGCCGGCTCCTTCAGCGTCTGGTACTACGAGCACCGGTTTCCCGTGTGCCCGTCCACCTATCACCGGATTCTGGCCCCCTGCCTGGAATATGCCGGAGAAGAAACGTCCGCGCACCCGGAAATCCGCGCCGCGTTCACCGAATCCAAGCGCCTGCGGACCACACCCCGCTCTGGAACCCGGCGCAAGGCCCTACGCACCCGAGGAGAAACCTTCAAATCCACCCTGGCCCGGTTGAGCGGAGATATCCCGAAGCTGCGCCGCGCCCTGGAGTACGCCGAGCATCTTTTCTCACCCGAGAACCCTGACGGTCGGGGGCTGGAGCGAGTGCACAAGTTGCTGGAACGTCAGCACTATCGCCCGGCTTTCTGGCGTGTGGCCGGACACGAAATCAATTATCGCCGCTTTTTTCAGATCAA
This sequence comes from Desulfonatronum sp., assembly GCA_007127655.1. Lineage (GTDB taxonomy): Bacteria > Desulfobacterota > Desulfovibrionia > Desulfovibrionales > Desulfonatronaceae > Desulfonatronum. The sequence continues at coordinate 2,631 of SKYX01000211.1, read as the reverse complement.
CGACCTGGCCGGATTGCGCGTGGAGGAGGCCGAGGTCTTTGCCGCGGCCCACGGACTGATCCGAGAACTGGTGGCCGCCGGGCAGGTGCACGGGCTGCGCATCGACCACATCGACGGACTCTATGATCCCGCCGGATACCTGGACCGGTTGCAGAAGCTGCTCAAGCCCCATGCCGCAAGTCTGGGCTTCGCCCCCGGCCGTTTTCCGGTCTATGTGGAGAAAATCCTGGAAGAACACGAAACCCTGCGCGGCCGATGGCCGGTGCATGGAACCACGGGATACGACGCCCTGAGCGAGATCAACGCCGTGCAGATCAACTCCGGCGGGCTGGCCGAGCTGCGTGCCCTGTATGAAGCCCGGGAAGGCGCTGGAAGCGCGGACGCCCATGCCGAAGGTGTGCGGGCCAAACGGCAGATCATGGACCAGGAACTGGCCTCGGAACTGGAGGTGCTGGCCACGGAAACCACCCGCCTGCTCAAGCGCGATCCGGCGACCCGGGACTTTTCCCGGGGCGAAGTCCGCCAGGCCCTGCGGGAGATCGTGTCCCGTTTTCCGGTCTATCGGACCTATGTCGGTTCCAAAGGCCCCACCGCGGAGGACGTCCGGGACCTGGACTGGGCCCTGGGCCTGGCCCGGCGGGCCCGGGCCGTGAGCCATCCCCGGCTCTTCGACGTGCTGGAGGCCCTGCTCAAAGCCTCCTGGCAAAAACGCGCCGACGGCCGCCCCCGGGCCGACATCCTGCGCCTGGCCCGCAAATTCCAGCAATTCACCGGCCCGGCCATGGCCAAGGGCATGGAGGATACCACGTTCTACCGGGTCTTGTCCCTGGTTTCCATGAACGAGGTGGGCATGGGGCCGGACCGACGAATCAGCACGGTGGGGGATTTTCACCAGCAGATGCAGCGCCGGGTCGCGGACTGGCCCAAGGCCATGGTCACCACGGCCACCCACGACACCAAACGCAGCGAAGACGTCCGAGCCCGGATCGCGGTGCTTTCGGAACTCCCCAAGGCCTGGGCCGAACGGGTGGAGCGCTGGCAGACCCTCAACCGTCGGGCCCGGCGCGAGTCCGCCCTCGGCCCTCTGCCCTCCAGCCGGGACGAATACCTGTTCTACCAGACCCTGGTCGGTGTCTGGCCTCCGGAAGGACTCGGCCCGGACCTTCCCGGAGCGGCGACCCTCTCCGCGTTGCAAAACCGGTTGCAAGCCTACATGGTCAAGGCGGCCCGGGAGGCCAAGATCAGCACCTCCTGGCTGAACCCGGACGAAGAATATGAGCAGGCCCTGACTGAATTCACCACCCAGATCCTGACCCCCGGACCGACAGCGGCGCCGTTTCTCCGCGACGTCCAAGAATTCGTGACCAAACTGGCCGTGCCCGGGGTCTGCAACTCCCTGACTCAGGTGATTCTCCGCCTGACCATGCCCGGAGTGCCGGACAACTACCAAGGCACGGAACTCTGGGACGACTCCCTGGTGGACCCGGACAATCGCCGTCCCGTGAACTACACGGACAGATGGAACCGGCTGCGGGAATTTCAGACCATGACGGACGAGGAAAATCGTGGGGACTACCTGGCGTCGCTGCGGCGGACCTGGCACGACGGACGCATCAAGCAGTACGTCCAATGGCGCCTGCTGACGCTCCGCCGCACCCATCCGGAACTGTTTCTGAACGGGAACTACATCCCCCTGGAGGTTTCCGGGACCAGAGCGCACAACATCCTCGCCTTTGCCCGTACCCATCGAACCCCTGGGCGACAGGCGGTCATCGTAGCCCTGCCCCGCCTTGCCCTGGACCTTTGCTCGCCGGACGGCGGATTTCCCACCGGCGAAGCCTGGTCGGCCACGACCATCGCCCTGAACACGGCCCTGCCCAAAACCGGCAAGGACGGTCGCTGGCACGACCGGTTCTCCGGACGGTCTCTCTCTCCAGCGGACGGCGTACTCACCGCGACCGAACTGTTCGCCGACCTGCCCTGGGCGGTGTTGACCCTGTCTAGCTGAACGCGCTGGACTTGCGGGCCAAAGGTGACGCGGTCAAGGTCGTCGTCAACCACAACGCAATCAGGAACCGCCCATGTCTCCAGAACACGCACTTGCGCGCTTCATGCGCGAGGCCATCAGGCTGTCCAGGGAAAGCGTCCGGCAAGGCGGCGGCCCGTTCGCGGCCGTGATCGTGAAGCACGGCGAGATCATTGCCAAAGCCTCGAACAGCGTCACCAGCGACAACGACCCGACGGCCCATGCTGAAATCAACGCCATCAGGCAAGCTTGCCGGAAACGGAACACGTTCGATCTATCGGGCTGCACGCTCTTCACGTCCTGCGAACCTTGCCCTATGTGCCTGGGGGCGATCTATTGGGCTCGCCTGGAAAGAATCTACTACGGCAACACCAAAAACGACGCGGCCGCCATTGGCTTTGACGATGCCTTCATTTATACGGAGTTGGACGCTCATCCTGAAAAACGTGCCATTCCCATGGTCCACCTGTTGCCGGAAGAGGCCAGGAAAGCGTTCGCGGACTGGGAAGCTAAAGAAGACAAGATCGAGTACTGACGGAGAAAGCGCCCGGAATTGGAGTTTTCTTTCAGGGCTTGCTTGAAACCCCAAATGGGCGGCATATGCT
>SKYX01000156.1 GCA_007127655.1 Desulfonatronum sp. | reverse complement strand
CGGCCGTGGCCAGAGATCAGTTGGAGTACGCCACGGCGGAATTCTCCACCTATGAGACGGCCCGGGTGAAGAAGTTCCTGGATGACGCCATTCAATCGGTGCTCACCGGGCAGGCCCAGCCGGCCCAAGCCCTGCAAGGCGCTCAGGCCGCGGCCGAGCGCGTGTTGCGGGCTTATAAGTAGCGGTATTTCACTGATCCGCCCCGGTCCGACAACCGGACCGGGGCGATTTTATCTGAGGGATATGACTGTTACCGAAGTACCGTTTGTGAATTGGGTAGTGCAGGCATCCTGCCTGCATGGACAGGCAAGACGCCTGTCCCACCATTTTGACATGCCTCCTGCCCACTCTCTCGGAGCAAGCGCGGGCGGGGTAAAAAAACGGTAAATCAAGATATGTCAGCTCCCTTAGCGGGTTCCCCCTCTTCTTTGCGACGCGAGGAGTGACGGTGTATCGCGTTTCCAATCAAGTGTACGGGTGGCTGCTCTTTTTTCCGGCAGCGGTGATGTTTTTTCTCTTCACCCACTTCCCGATTCTGGCCACCCTGAAGGCCAGCTTTTTCTCCACCCCGCGTGGAGCCCGTCCGGCCAGGTTCGTGGGACTGGAAAACTACCGGGTGATGTTTGATGATCCGGTGTTCTGGAAGGTCCTGGGCAACAACTTCATTTTTGCCGCGGGAACCATTCCGCTGAGCATCGGCCTGGCCCTGCTGATGGCCGTCTGGGTCAACGGCAAGCTGTCCGGGCGCAGCATCGTACGCACCGCGTACTTCACGCCCACCGTGCTGCCGATGATCGCCGTGGCCAATATTTGGCTCTTTTTCTATACTCCCCAGATTGGACTGCTGGACGGCCTTACCGGGTTGCTCGGCTTTCCCAGCCGCAACTGGCTGGGCGAACCGTCCACAGTGATGAGCTGCCTGATCGTGATGACCATTTGGAAGGAGGCCGGGTTTTTCATGATTTTCTATCTGGCCGCGCTACAGTCCATCTCTCCGGAACTGCAGGACGCCGGGCGGATCGAGGGAGCCGGCAGGTGGTACTTTTTTCGCCGGGTGACATGGCCGCTGCTGATGCCCACCACGGTGTTCATCCTCTTCAATGCCGTGATCAACGCCTTCAAGCTGGTGGACCATCTGTTCATCATGACCAAGGGTGGCCCGAACAATGCCTCCTCGCTGCTGCTGTACTACATTTACGAGGTGGCCTTTTCCTTCTGGGATACCGCCTACGCCTCCACCCTGACCATGGCCTTGCTGGCCGTCCTGGCCGCTCTGGCCTTGAGCCAGTTCGTCTACCTCGAACGGCGGACCCACTACCAATGATTTCCGCCAGAATTTCCCACTACCTGGAAAGTTTCGGGGCCTGGCTCCTGGCCCTGCTCTGGGCCGGTCCGCTGCTGTACGCGGCCTGGGCCGCGTTTCATCCTCCGGCCTACATCGCCAATTTCGACCTTTTTGCTCCGCTGACCCTGGACAATTTTCGAACGGCCTGGGACACGGCCCCTTTTGCCCGCTACTTTCTGAACTCCTTCGCCTACGTGAGCATGACCCTGGCCGGGCAGTTCGTCTTGTGCACTCTGGCTGCCTTCGCCTTTGCCCGGTTCGAATTTCCCGGGCGGGACATCGCCTTCATGCTCGTCCTGGTCCAGTTGATGATCATGCCGGATCAGTTGATCGTGAAAAATTATGAACTGATGAGCCGGTTGAACCTGGTTGACACCACGGCGGCGATCTCCTTGCCGTACATGGCCTCGGCCTTCGGCACTTTCTTGTTGCGCCAAACCTTCAAGCAGATCCCCAGGGAACTGGAAGAGGCGGCCCGGGTCGAAGGGGCGGGGTGGTTGCGGGTGCTCTGGAAAGTCTACGTCCCCCTGGGCAAGCCCACCTACATCGCCTACGGCCTGGTTTCGGTGAGCCACCACTGGAACAACTTTCTCTGGCCCCTGGTGATCACGAATTCCGTGGACACCAGACCCCTGACCGTGGGGCTGGCCATTTTCGGCGCGCCAGAATCCGGGGTTAATTTCGCGATTATCACGGCGGGAACACTGATCGCCGTCGCGCCGCTGCTCATCGCCTTCCTGCTGTTCCAGCGCCAGTTCGTCCAGAGCTTCATGCGCTCGGGTATCAAGTAATTCCGGGATGTTCACTACAAACGGGGAGGAGGTCGGACTATTGTCGGGCGTCCTGATTATCCGCGCATTATTTTTTACAAAAAACGAACCGCCCGCTTCGCTCAAGGCTCCAAGGTCTCCAAGATAAGATTTTGGAAAGCAGGGAAGAAGCTGCTTTCCAAAAACATTGGTTCCCTCTTCAACAGAAACCGATAATCGCAGTCAGGCGCAAGTCTTTTGTCTTCCGCATCTTTCCAGCGGAAGGCAAAAATCTCTTCCTGGCGTACTCCGCGTCTTAAGCGAAGCGGGCGGTTCAGTTTCTCATGCGTCAACAGGCTTTGAGCAATCAGCACCTTTCTTCTCGCCGAACCCGCCCACCCTCATCGCAGAGCCGCAGCCACGCCTGGGCGGCCTTGTCGCAAAAGGCCGTCGCTTCGGCGAGGAGCAGGGGGAGGCGTCTGGCCAAGTCTGTGTAATACGCATCGGGGAACTGGCCCTGGTAGGCACGGTAGGCGGGAATGCCTCCCTGGCGAAACAAGGTCAGCCAGTCGGCGAGAATTGTGGAGTCCGCCTCCAGGTGGAATTGGAAGCCATACGATGCGTGGCCGACCCGGAAGCACTGGTTGGGACACGCCTCGCCTCGGACAAGCAGGGTCGCGCCAAGGGGCAGGGTGAAGGAGTCCTCGTGGAATTCCATCAAGGGGGGCAGGGGCAGGGCCGCGCTGATGACGGGATCGTCTTTGGCTGCCGGGGTTGGGTGGTGCTGAATGAACCCGAACTCTAGGCCGGAAAGGGTGTAGATGGTTCCGCCGTGGGCCCGGGCCAGCAGTTGCGCCCCCAGGCAGATGCCGGCCACGGGCCGCTGCTTTGCCTCAAAGGCGCGCATCAGATCCATGAGCCGGGGAAAGTGCGGGGACGAGGCGTCGTCAAAGGCGTGTTGCGGTCCGCCCAGGACCACGAGTCCGGCGAAGTCTTCCGGCCCTTGGGGCCATTTCGACAGGACGTCGCCATCCGAGGGTCTCAGTGTGGTCACGCGCGCGCCTTGGCGGAGCAGGGCCTTGACGAAGTTGCCTCCTGGCGCTTGCGGGCTGTGCTCGATCACGAGGATGGGCACGTCCCGGACCTCTTCGGCGGGCCACGGGGCCACGTTCACCCGTGTTTCGTAGTAGGGGCAGCCGTCGCCGACCCGG
>SKYX01000152.1 GCA_007127655.1 Desulfonatronum sp. | reverse complement strand
GACGTCCGGGCGATCCGCTCGGTCTTCCTGCCCAGGTGAAAGGCGAATCCCATGTCTTCCAGCAGCACCTGAAGCAGCTTCGCTCCCTGAAGATCGGTCTGCCGAGGCAGCAGGCGCGGAAAAACCTCCACCACCTCCACGTGGACACCGGCTCGTCGCAAGCCGTTTCCAGCCTCCAAACCCAACAGTCCACCGCCAATCAGCACCACTCGTCGTCCCTGGCCCGCCGCGGCCTTAATCCGCTCCGCATCGGCCATGGTCCGCAAGGTGCATACTCCCGAAGTCACCTTCGGGTCGTCGGTTCCGGGAATGGGCGGAACGAAAGCGTTGCCGCCCGTAGCCAGGAGCAAAGCGTCGTAGCCCACCTCCTCGCCCTCCGTCGTGATCACCAGGCGGCGTTCAGGGTCGGCGTCCTGGACCGGGCAGTCCAAACGCAAGTCGATCCCAAGCCGGGCATACCACTGGGCTCCATGGATGATCAGCTTCTCCGAGGCCTTTTCCCCGGACACCAGTTCCGGCAGGGCCGGAGTGTAGTAGTGGCCGTGGGACTCGCGAGAGAACATCACCACGGAGGCGGCTTGATCCTGTTTGCGGATCGCCTCGGCAGCGCTGTTGGCCGCGGGACCGTTGCCGATGATCACGAAGCGCTTCACGATTGTTTCTCCTCTTCGGTATCCGAATTCGGTGCAGCGGCGTGCTTGGCCTTGCGCTTGGCCAAGCGTTGCTCCAGGGCCTTGATCAGCAAAGGCCAGACCAGGGTTGCGTCGCTGGGCACCTCCGCGTGCCGCCCACCGTCCTTGGGCGCGACGAACTTGCCCCAGGAGATGCCCTCCTGATACGTGCAGCCACTCAAGCCTCCCCAGTGCACCGGTTCCGGACAGATCCGCACGGCGTAGTGAAAGCGCCGGGCCGTGGTCTTCATGGACTCGACGCGCTGACTGAGGATCTCGATAAACGGGCCGACCTGCTGGGCCCAATTCCGGGGTACGCCCCCGCCGATGGTGAATATCCCGATCCGCTTGGCCGCCAGTATCCGCTTGGTATAGCTAAACAGGTCCAGAAAAGGGTTGAACTGAAACGGGAGTCGGGCCGGGTCGTCGATGTCCAGGGACTGCCATTCCGGATGGTTGCGGAGCATGTACGAGGCAACGTCCAGGGCCAGCTCCGAATCCGTGAAGGCCGGAATGTACACCGGCACGTCCTTGGCATAAGTGCTTTTGAGAATTCCCGGGCCGTCATAATTCTCGGTCAGGTGGCGCCCGATGGCCCGGCACAAGCTCTCCGAACTCAAATGGGCATTATCGCCCACTTCTTCCATCACCCGGGCGATGACCCGTTCGGCCTGCATGAAATTGGTTTCCGGCTCCAGGGTGTCGTAAACCCGGTTGTAGCCTTTTTCGAACAGCGCGGCGTCGTTCATCCGGTGCGGTTCGTACTTGTAATGCCGCAAGCCGATGGACTCGACGAAGCCGTGAGCCATCAGCGCCCCGGTGGACACGATGATGTTCAGCCACCCGTTGTCGATCATCCGGCACAGCACCTTACCCATCTTGGCCACGGTCATCGCCCCGGAAAACGTCCCCACCACCAGACATTCCGGATCGCTGACCATGGCCTCCAGGACGTCCAGCGCCTCACCCAGGTTGCGCCCGCCGAACGCGGTGCGGGACATGGCCGTGACCAATTCGTCGAAATCCTCCACGGCATCCAAATCAAGAGTTTTCAGGGGCGTCAAGCCGTCTTCCTCTCCACTGCGCAGGGTATCGATACGTCGAATGTTCATGTCGTCTAAAGCTACTCCTTGAAAAACGGAACCGCCCCAAAAAAAAGGGCCGAGGGAAGCGGATTCACCTCGGCCCGTTAACGGCATTTTTTTGTGCGTCCTCAGGGGAGGAACACCGCGGCGGAAACCGTGGTGGTCCAAACCCCGGCTTGCCCCATGGTTACCACCGGGGCCGAGGCCGAGTCGATGATTTTTCCGCTCATCAGATAGATTTGGCGTCGTTCATCATAGGCGGTCTCCGGGTTGAAGTCCACGCCCTGGGTAGTGGCCAGCATGGTGGAGGCCAGGTCTTCGGCAAAGTCGCCCAGCTCCTGCTCATCGGCCCCAAAGGCGGTATGTTCGGAAATGTAGCCGTAGTGCTCCTTGCTGGCCGGAAAGGCCATGCCCACGGCCGACCCGACCAGACGCCCCTTCTCGTTGGTGGCGTTGCGGGCCATCACGCAAAAGGTGATCTGTCCCGGACTCAGCTGTTTCACCCCTTCTTCCACTGTGACCATTTTGCAGTTTGGAGGGAAGATACTGGACACATAGACCAGATTCAGCTTTTCGATCCCGGCGTCACGCAATGCCAACTCGAACGACTGAAGTTTGTTTTTGTGTCTGCCGATGCCCCTGGTAAAAAACGCCTGCCGTGGTACAAAATTGATCATGTTCGATCCTCCTAAACAAAATGTTTCCACTCCCGAAGAAGTGAAATGCCTCATAAGGATTTTTTGGCCCGAAGGAAAGGGTCCGCGATGCCCAAACCTTGGAGCCGAGACTTGGCCAGGTCCGCCTCGGCCTGAGAGCCGCGCACCGTGACCAACACCCGATACCATTGTCGATCATTGACCATTCCAGTTTCCACGGACGCCGGCAATCCCGCGGAGGCAATGCTTTGCTGCAACGACCTGGCCTGTGCGTCATTCTGAAACGAAGCCACCTGATAGACGAACTCGAAACGTGGCTCCCCCGTTTCCAGAGGCTCCGCCAACCCGGCCTGTCCAGTCGGTTCGGGCGCGGCAACAACCGGATCCGGGACGGGATCAGGCGAGGCCTCTCGCTGGACCTGGGGAGCCTGCCAGGCTGGAGCCGAACCCCGCGGCGGTTCGGCTCGACGGGGCGCTTCAGGGGAGGGTTGGCTGCCTCGTTCCTGAAGCGTCTCGTGAAATCGCAATTCCTCGGGCTGCAAGACGGTTCGCGGCGTGGAGAGCGTCGGTAGCGAGGGAGAAGTCCACCCGATTTCCGGAATCACCGACTCCGGATGGTATCCTCTGCCCACCAGAATGCCCAGGATAAACGCCCAAGCCATAACCAACGTGCCCACCAAGCCCACGCCGAGCATCCCAAAGGGGCCCAGTTCAAATCTCCAACGTTTCTTCTTTCCGCCGGAGGAAGCCGAGGGCTTAGAGTTCTTTTGCGCCATATCCGAATCGACCTACCTGAGGGGTGAAAAAACCTTGTCCGTCAGTCCGTTCAAAAACAAGTTTTTCAACGGACTGCTACATCTTCTCCGGTGCGCTCACACCCAACAATCCCAACCCGTTGCGCAACACCTGGGCCACGGCCCGGCATAAGGCCAGCCGGGCCTGAACCAATTCCGGCGACCCCGCGCCCAGGACCGGATGCGTTGTATAGTAACGATGCAGCTTTCCGGCCAGATCCAACAGATAGTGGCTGAGGTGGTGTGGGCTGAGGGTGGCCGCAGAGGAAGACAGCACGTCTCCGAACTGGTCCAGAGCTTTGAGCAGTTCCAGATCCGCCTCCCCGTCCAGCAGGGCCAGCGTCTCCAGGGTCGGCCGCAAAGGAATCACCCCGGCTTCTCCGGCCTTGGCCAGCAGAGAATGAATCCGGGCATGAGCGTACTGTACGTAGTAGACCGGGTTGTCCATGGTCTGCCGTTTGACCAGCTCCAGATCGAAATCCAAATGGCTGTCGCTCTTGCGGCTGAGAAAAATGAACCGGGCCGCGTCCGGACCCACCTCGGCGCACACGTCGGCCAGGGTCTCGAATTCTCCGGCCCGGGTGGACATGGCGATCTGCTCCCCGGCCCGGAGCAGGTTGACCAGTTGGACCAGAATGCACTGCAAGTCCTCCGGGGCCCGGCCCAGGGCCTGGGCCGCGGCCTTCATCCGACCAACGTAGCCGTGATGGTCCGCGCCCCAGATGTCCACCACCAGATCGAAGCCGCGCTCGAACTTGTCCGCGTGATAGGCGATGTCCGAGGCCAGGTAGGTCAAAGAGCCGTCGGATTTGCGCAACACCCGGTCCTTGTCGTCCCCGTACCGGGTGCTGGCGAACCAGAGCGCCCCGTCCTGTTCGTAGGCCAGTCCATCCGCCCGCAAGCATTCCAGAGTCCGTTCCACGGCCCCGCTCCGGATCAAGTCGGACTCGGAGAACCAGACCTGGTGCTCCACCCGAAAGTCCTGAAGATCCTGACGAATTCCGGCCAGGATATGGTCCACTGCGTATTCACGAGCCACATCCAGGGCTTCTTGCTCCGGAAGGTTTGCCGATCGTTCTCCGTCTCTGCCTAACAACCCTTGGGCCAACTCCCGGATATAGTCCCCCTTGTAGCCATCCTCGGAAAAAACCGCCTCCCGACCGAGCAATTCCAGGTATCGGGCCAGGACCGAGGCTCCCAGGAGCCGCATCTGACGACCGGCGTCGTTGAGGTAATATTCCGTAGTCACGTCGTGCCCCATGAACCGCAGGATCCGGGCCAGACTGTCCCCCAGTGCCGCCCCACGCCCATGCCCGATGTGCAGTGGGCCGGTGGGATTGGCGGAGACGAACTCCACCTGGACCTTACGGCCTCTCCCCATGTCGGCTTGCCCGTATTCGTCACCTTGATCCAGGATGTCCAAGACGCCTTGTTGCCAGAAAGAGGGGGCCAGGGTGAAATTCAAGAACCCCGGACCGGCAGTCTCCACCTTGGCCAGTCGCCCGTCGTCCAGGCCAGCCAACCGTTGCTCCATGTCCTGGGCGACTTGCCGAGGGTTTTTCCGGGCTTTCTTGGACAGGGTGAAGGCCATGTTCGTGGCCAGATCCCCGAAACGCTTGTCCCTCGGTGGTTCCAGGGTCGTCGCCGGGGTCCATTCCTGGTCGTGTTCCGCCAGGAAGGGAACCAGAAGTTCTCGTAAATAGTTTTGTGCTCGCATTGGATTGCTGACTGGTTAGGAATTGAGGCTGGAGAATGTTCCAGCGATGTTTTTGGGTAATGCTCAAGGCCGATGATGATTGAACCACGGGGAACACGGGGGGCACGGAGAGCCAGATAATCAAAACAACTCATCCTCTTTCCCCGTGAACCCCGTGTGCCCCGTGGTTCAAAAAAAGCCCGTGACGATCATGCCGTTCCAGCCGGCGCAAAGGCTTCCAGCGCCTCCAGCCCCGGGATGCTCTTTGCCTCCCAGGTCACATCCTTTTTGGCCAGAATCGCGCCGACCAGTCGACTCAAAACGCCCTTGGGGCCGAGCTCGACCCAGGTTCGGGCCCCGTCGGCCCATTGCGCCTGAACGCTTTGGGTCCAGAGCACGGAAGAGGTCATCTGTTCCGCCACCAGGGTCTGGATGCGGGCCGGATCGGACTCCACGGCCGCCGTGACGTTGAAGTAGACCGGAATGCGCGGCGTACGCCAATCCAATTTCTTCAATGCTCCAGCGAACTCCTTGGCCGGTTCGGCCATCAAGGAGCTGTGAAAGGCCCCGCTTACGGCCAGAGGCACGGCACGGCCCTTGTGCTCTTTGACCAAGGTCGCGGCCTGGTCCACCAAGTCTGCGGTCCCGCTGATCACGAACTGGGCCGGAGAATTGTGGTTGGCGATGCGCAGTTCCCGGCCACTCTCGCCCCGGACCGCGTCCATGATTTCCTGGACCACCTCTTGGGAAAGCTTGAGCACCGCGGCCATCTTGCCGCCCTGGGCCGTCCCGGCCTCGTCCATCAATCGCCCGCGCAACGCGGTCAGTTCCAGGACCGCCGGAATATCCAGAATCTGCGCCGCGGCCAGCGCGGCGAACTCTCCCAGGCTGTGACCGGCCAGGGCCTCCGCCCGCAGACGCTCATGCCCCACGATCCACAACCCCAGGGTGGTGGCAGTCATGGCCGGCTGGAGGTATTTGGTGCGGGCCATGTCCTGCTCCGTGCCGTCCCAGTAGATTTCCCGCAACGGCGCTCCAGCAACCTTTTCCGCCCGCTTCCAAAGCTCCATGACCTCCGGAAAACGCTCCGCCACGTCCCGCCCCATACCCGGCTCCTGGGAACCCTGGCCAGGAAAGACAACCACGATTTTCGATGTCGATTCGCTCATAGTATTTTATCCCTAACGCATGTTCTTGGAATGCACCCGCTACCCGTATCGGTATCGAAATCGAAATCGTGATCAAAATCGATCCTTTACCATCGTTCCTACGCTGGGTCGTGGAAATGATCGGGCTGCAAGTATAGCTGAGTGTTGAAAAAATCCTTATTCGGCGGTCCGTTCAAAAACCCCAAGTGCAAGGAGCAAAAAAAGTTCAAGGTCGAAGCGTAGTTATTCATACGTGAGAGTTTGAACTTTTTGCAGCGACGCAGCAATTGGGAGTTTTTCAACGGACTGATAAACCTCAAGTCTCAGGTTTCAGCCCTCAGCCCTTCCCCTTGCCTTTTCCCCCGTGATCAGCCAAATGTCGCCCCATGGCTTCACAAACCCCGCCCTCGACTCCGCCGACACCGGACCAAATCACGGCCCTGGCAGCCAACCTCGGCCGGACACTGACCAAGGAGCAGGCCCTGGGATTGAGCCGCTACCTCTGCCTGCTGCTCCAGTGGAATCAACGCATGAATCTGGTGGGACCCGGTGACTGGAGGACCGTCCTGACGGACTTGGTGGCGGACAGCTGGCTGTTGGCCGATTTTCTGGACAGCCTGCCCCGGCTGAAAAACGCCACGGATAGCCACCCAAAAAACCCACTGACCGTGGACTTGGGGGCCGGGGCCGGGCTGCCCGGGCTGCCTTTGCGGCTGTTCTGGCCGCAGGGAACGTATCATCTGGTGGAAATCCGCCGCAAGCGCACTGCCTTTCTGCTCCAGGCCGTCGCGGCCATGGGACTACGCCGTACAGTGGTGCGCCCGGAACGGGCTGAGCAGGCCCTGCCCGCCCTGGCTCCCATCGATCTGTGCCTGAGCCGGGCCTTTCTGCCTTGGCCCCAACTGCTGGAACTGGTCCGCCCCTGGCTGGCACCAGAAGGGCTGGTCCTGATCATGGCCAACGAGGCCCCACCCAATGCTTTTCCCGTGGGCTGGTCCCTTCAGGCCGTCCGAAACTACCCTTCCGGCCACAAGACCCGTTATTTCTGGTCCTTGGTCGCCGCCGTCATCTCCAGATAAGAGCCCTTGAAAATTGCCTCCGTGGCCGCGGCATCCGCGGCCTCTCCCAGATCCATCAGCTTTTCCAGGAATTCCAGAATGACGAACCGATCATTCTCGCATCCTTCCTGAAAGTCCTGAACCAACTGGCCGCTGGAAAGCAGCTCCTCGATTTCCCGCAAACAATTCATGGGAAGCATTGCCGTGGTGATCCTTGCTGTTTTTTTTGAAATTCGGATTGACGTGAAAAACAGGTATCATGGCAGGAAACACGGGTGGCGTAAAGAAGCGCCGCACGTCTTTTCGCAGACAATAACTGGAAAAAACAATGAACCACGGGGCACACGGAGCGCACGGGGGCAGACTTGAACCAGACTGCCTTTCCCTGTGCTCCCCGTGTGCCCCGTGGTTACGTTTGTTACAATTCCCGGCAACCCTCAAAAAGCAGTTGCCACTCCCCGTCCTCGCCGCGTTTCTCCAGAAAGCCTTCCCGGCCTTTGACCCACCAAACAAATTCCCGCTCATCGGTATATCTGACTCCAGAAGCGGAAAGCGCATTGGGCAGGGTGACCAACTCCCCATCAGGCAGATTCAATTGCACGAAATGCAACGTTTTGTCGGACAGGACGTAATAGTCGGCCGTAAGGCGCACGTCTTTGGCACAGAGATAGGCGATCTGCCGGATCGGTACCACTCCCAGTTCCACCCCGGCACTCCCGCCGCGATTCCAGATGCAACCGGCAATCAGCAGGCTCAACAGGCAGGTGAAGACTCCAACGGTCCGTAGCATGCTCCTTTCCTCCTTCTTGTTCGCCTACTCAGTCGGGGGCTCCCCGGTGGTCAGGTCGTGATTATTTCCTACACAGCAAAATTTGGGGCAAGAACCGACACATCTGAAGAATTAACCACGGAGCACACAAGAAGGCACGGGGAACATATTCCGGAAAACCAGGTTTTTTTCCCCGTGATCCCCGTGTGCCCCGCGGTTAAACATCTTGGTCAGACGAAGGAATAGGGAAGTTTCGTTGCGGTGTTACCAACTTAGCAAATAGGCAAAAATCAGCGGCGCAACGATAGTCGCGTCGGATTCGATGATAAATTTGGGTGTATCCACGCCCAGCTTGCCCCAGGTGATCTTTTCGTTGGGAATGGCCCCGGAATAGGAGCCGTAGCTGGTGGTGCTGTCGCTGATCTGGCAAAAGTAGCCCCACAGCGGAACCTCGGTTTGCTCCATGTCCTGGTGGAGCATGGGCACCACGCAGATCGGGAAGTCCCCGGCGATCCCCCCGCCGATCTGAAACATGCCCAGGGGATTTTGCTTCGTGGTCTGGGTGTAGTGATCCGCCAGCCAGGTCATGTACTCGATCCCGGTGCGCACGGTGTGCACATTTTTCACCTCGCCCCGCAACACAGCGGCGGCGTACATGTTGCCCAGGGTGGAGTCCTCCCAGCCCGGAACGACCATGGGCACGTTCTTTTCCATAGCCGCAAGCATCCAGGAATTCTTGGGATCGATCTGGTAGAACGGGGCCAGATCCCCGGCGGCCAGAATCTGCCGGAAGAACTCATGGGGAAAGTAGCGCTCCCCCTTGGCGTCCGCCGCGGTCCAGACCTGAAGCATGGCCTTCTCAATCCGCCGCATAGCCTCCATCTCCGGAATGCAGGTGTCCGTGACCCGGTTCATGTGCCGGGCCAGAAGCTCCGCTTCGTCCTGGGGAGTGAGGTCCCGGTAGTTGGGTACCCGTTCGTAAAAATCGTGGGCCACAAGATTGAAGATGTCCTCTTCCAGGTTGGCCCCGGTGCAGACGATCAAATGCACCTTGTCCCGGCGGATCATCTCGGCCAGGGACAGCCCCAGTTCCGCGGTGCTCATGGCCCCGGCCAGGGTGATCATCATCTTCCCGCCTTCGGCAATAAAAACGTCGTAGGCCCTTGCCGCGTCGATCAAAGCCGCGGCGTTGAAATGTCGATAATGATGCGTAATGAACGATCCCACCGGTCCGAGTTTTGGGGTATCGCTTGATTTCGTGGATGTCGTACTCTCAGCCGAACACATGACGAAGTCTCCTTTGGAAACGAAAAGTAGGGTGAATTGCCGATTGCGGCATACGTCATGCTTGGGATAGTCGGTGCCAAGACTTCCGTCAATTTACGGCACGCTTCATTCAGCGTCCGCAGCAAGCACGAAAAGAAGGAACTGGACGCTGAAAAAGCCGTCGAGTACAAGACCGTCATGGGACACGACACACTGCAAGCATGCATTCGCGATTTGGAGGCTGCCGGAAGGCTGGTCCGGCTGGACGTGGAAGTGGATCCGTATCTGGAAGCAGGGGGCATCCAACGCCGGGTCTACCAGGCCGGAGGACCGGCCCTGCTCTTCACCAGGGTCAAAGGCTGCCGGTTCCCCATGCTGGGCAATCTGTTCGGCACCCTGGACCGGGCCAGATACATTTTCCGAGACACTCTCCCGGCCCTGGAAAAACTGGTCCGGCTGAAGGTCGATCCGAGCGAAGCGCTGCGTGCCCCCTGGAAATATCTGGGGCTGGTTCGCACTCTGTGGAACGCCCGGCCGAAATACGTGACCAACGGGCCGATTCTGGCCAAGAGCTGCGCCCTGTCCGACCTGCCCAACCAGGTTTCCTGGCCCAGGGACGGCGGGGCCTTCGTCACCCTGCCCCAGGTCTACTCCGAAAGCCCGGGCAGGCCAGGCAAAAACAATTGGATGCACTCCAACCTGGGTATGTACCGGGTCCAATTTTCCGGCGGACGGTATGTCCCCGACCGGGAGGCGGGCCTGCACTATCAGATCCACCGGGGCATCGGGGTGCACCATGCCGAGGCTTTAAAAAGCGGCATGCCGCTACGGGTGAACGTGTTCATCGGCGGCCCCCCGGCCATGCCCCTGGCCGCGGTGATGCCCCTGCCCGAGGGCATGCCGGAACTCAGCTTCGCCGGGATGCTCGGCGGCGGCAGACTGGAACTGGTCCGCTCCGCAAACGGCCTGCCCATGCCTGCCCAGGCCGACTTCTGCATCTCCGGCGTGGTCGCGGACGCCAAAACCTTGCCTGAAGGCCCCTTCGGCGACCACCTGGGCTACTACAGTCTGGAGCACGACTTTCCGGTACTCACTGTAGACCGGGTTTATCACCGCCCGGACGCAGTCTGGCCCTTCACCACCGTGGGCCGCCCTCCTCAGGAAGACACCACCTTCGGCGCACTGATCCACGAACTGACAGGCGACGCCATTCCCACGGTGCTTCCTGGTGTCCGGGCCGTGCACGCCGTGGACGCCGCCGGGGTCCACCCCTTGCTCCTGGCCCTGGGCAGCGAACGCTATGTGCCCTATGATTCGATGCGGGCACCTCGGGAACTGCTCACCCAGGCCAACGCCATCCTCGGCCAGGGCCAACTCTCTCTGGCCAAATACCTGTTCATCGCCGACCACAACGACGATTCCCGCCTGGACATTCACGACATCGCCGCCTTTTTCCGCCATGTCCTGGAAAGGGTGGATTGGACCCGGGACCTGCACTTCCAGACCCGGACCACCGTGGACACCCTGGACTACTCCGGCCTGGGCCTGAACGAAGGCTCCAAGGTGGTTATCGCCGCGGCCGGTCCGTCCCGCCGGACCCTGCCCACGTCTTTTCCCAGCGACCTCCACCTGCCGGAAGGCTTCGACTCGCCTCAAGTCTGCGCACCAAATGTCCTCGCCGGAATCCTCGTCATCCAGGGACCACCCTGCACCCGGACCCGGCACGCCCAGGACCCGACCATGGCCGAGTTCTGCCGCGAACTGCACACCAGGGGGCAACTCATGGACTGGCCGCTGATCGTCGTGGCCGACGACAGCGCCTTTGTCGCCCAAACACTGAACAACTTCATCTGGACCACCTTCACCCGCTCCGACCCGGCCTGCGATATCTATGGAGTCGGCGAAACCATGAACTGCAAACACTGGGGCTGCCCCGGCCCCCTGGTCATCGACGCCCGAGCCAAACCCCACCACGCCCCGGCCTTGGAGTCGGACCCGGAAGTGGAAAAAAGAGTGGACAGGCTCGCGGTAAAGGGAGGGCCGCTGGCGGGATTGTGGTGACAGTCAGAGCTGGGTTGCAGGCTCAACCACTGTGCACACGGGGATCACAGGGAAAGCAGGACTGGTTTCAGGTATATGTTCCCCCGTGTGCCCCGTGGTTAAACACCCTGGCCAGACGATGAAAATGGAAGTTTTGCTGGATTGGCCTACGTGGGCTTTTCAGGAGACAGTATCAGTCCAGCCCAAGCTGGGCCAGCAGATCATCCACGTCGTTCTGATTGGTCGTGGTTTGAGGGCCTTTGAGTTCCGAGGCTTTTTGCTTGGCTTCGGTGTTCAGGGTCTGGAAGTCCTTTTCCGGATTCTCGTCAATTCCCTTGATCTTCAAGCCCGTGGCCACGAACAATTCCGTGGTGATCCGCTCCACCTGCTTGATGGCGGTGATGATCTTCTTGATCCGCTGGCCGGTCAGATCCTGGAAGGACAAGGCGGTCATGATCCGCATGAAGTCCTCGCTCAGACGCTGGTTGGTGGCGATCAGGGCGTTTACGTCCGCAGCCCTGGCTCCACCACTGCGAAAGCGCTCTAGAATCGCGGTCATCTCGGCCTGCAGCTCCATCTGATCTTCCACGATGTCCATGACCTGGACCGCGGCCTGCTCCGTGGCCTTGAGAATCTCGTCAAGTTGATCCGAGGCTTCGAAAATCAAGGCGGAGGTCTGCCCGTCCACGACAGGGGCCTGTCCATCGTATTTCTTGGCTTCCGCAATTTCCTTGTGGATTTGCTTCAACCCGTCCTGCAATTCCACATTCAAGATCCGGTAGAACTCACCTTGCATCAGTGACCGGCTGATATTCTTTTGCAACTCCTTTTCCAAAGCCTGGACCATGGTGCCGCGTAATTCTTCGGAAATACGCGTGGCAATCCGATCCATGACCCGATCAGCCATTTCATCATTGCTGAGCATGGTGTTCCTCACTGTGTTGTGGCCCCTTGACCGTGAACGTGGACGGCATTCGAAGTCTTTTGTTGTTCAAGAATTTGTAACGACTCTCCTAAGTTCGGGCTTGTCTCGATTTTTCGGTCTCGCCTG
>SKYX01000296.1 GCA_007127655.1 Desulfonatronum sp. | reverse complement strand
GAAACCCTGACCCTGGAGTTTCGCCAAAAAATGGAAGCCTACCTTATCGCCGAACGCCTGGTCATGCAGCGGACGCCCTCCTCCCCGGAAGGCAGCGCCTGCGACCAGGTCCAGAAACAACGCCGGGAGCTGATCGGCCGCTTTCCCGGATACGGCGGCCTGTTCGGCCGCATCGTCCGCCAACTGGACGAACTGGTCTGGCGGCAGGCCGCCACCGCGACTCCGATCCCATGACACCATTTATTATTCGTAACTACTCAGCCCATCCGTGCGAAAGCGGATTGGATACCCGCCTTCGCGGGTATGACTGATTCGGAGACGGCATGGAAAATCAAGTCATTCCCGCGAAGGCGGGAATCCAGCCTCGGAATAAGGCTCTACACAAGATGTGCTGAATAGTTGCTATTATTCGAAGCTTCTCTTTCAGTATCGGAATCGGAATCGGGATCGATACTGTTTGCTCACAAATAATCCTATTTCGATCCCGATCCCGATATCGATATCGATTCCGACCCCGATAACTGCATTTTCTCAAAAGGATAACCCCATGTCCCATCAAGACGCATCCGGCCCTCATGATCTGATCGAGACGAACCGAGTCCACGACGACGATACCTTCCGGACCGGCTGGACGGCCCTGCTCGGCCCACCCAATTCCGGCAAATCCACTCTGCTCAACGCCATGCTGGGCCAGAAAGTGAGCATCGTCAGTCCCAAACCCCAGACCACCCGCAACCAGGTCACCGGCATCCTGACCAGGGACGACCTGCAGGTGGTCTTTCTGGACACCCCCGGGCTGCACCGCCTTCGAGGCAAGATGAACGCCTTCCTGCTCAAGGCCGCCTGGCAGGCCTTGGCCCGGGCGGACATGGCCGTGATCGTCCTGGACGGAGCGCTGTACACGAGCCGACCGCACCTCTTTTCCGAAGAACTCCAACCATTGCAAGGTTCACGGGTTCGCCTGCCCCAGCCGCTGCTGGTCGCGGTGAACAAGATCGACAAGGTCAAAGATCGCAAGCGACTGTTGCCGCTCATGGAGCAGGTCGCCGGGACGTGGCCCGAAGCCGAGATCATCCCCTTGTCCGCGACCACCGGGGAAAACGTGGAGTCCCTGATCACCGGCATCGCCAAATCCATGCCATTAGGGCCGCCGCTGTTTCCCGAGGACCAGCTTTCCACCGTGCCCGTGCGGTTCATGGCCTCGGAAATCATCCGGGAAAAACTCTTTTTGAACCTGCACGAGGAACTGCCCTACCGGACCGCGGTGGACATCGAGAACTGGGACGATACAAGCAAGCCCGGCCTGACCCGCATCCACGCCGTGATCTTCGTGGAGCGGGACAGCCACAAGGCCATGGTCATCGGCAAGCAGGGCCGCAACCTGAAGCAGATCGGGCAAAACGCCCGGCTGGAACTGGAAGAATTGCTGGGGACCAAGGTCTATTTGGAACTCTGGGTCAAAATCCGATCCAGATGGAGTGAGGACGAACGCTTCCTCCTCTCCCTGGGCTTCGGTTCGGCCCCGGATGGAGAGATTATGGAGGGGAGATAAGGTCGGGGGGCGGGTGGAAGATTCGATTCACCTTCCGAATCCCTTTCCTCTCCGCGAAAATCATCCTGGAGCGATGTTCCGTAGGTTCGGCTTGGCGGGCTTCGTAGGCCATGCGTTTGATTCTATCCTGGGAGATGACTTCCAGCAGGGAGTAGGCTTGTCGGATGTCCTTGTTGTCCTGGGCGAGCATTTTGATGACCTCCTGTGATTCACCGTCGACGAAAAGCATCCACTGGACCAGGGGATCTTCCGCTTTGCCGAAGAGGATGGCGTCCCGCAGCATGGGGTGTTCCAGGATGATCGTTCTTACGTTCGTAGCCACATACCCAGCAGCATTATGTGCCGCAACCTCTTCTTTGAGGTCAGTGCAATAAGTCGGGCTCAATATACGTTTCGGACAGGTGGTCTGCCATGTTGCGGCAGTATTCCGGTCCTTGCCCCAAAGGGGCTATGTATCCCAGCCCAGGGTTGTCCAGCCATCGGCTGGGCTACCCTGGGAGCCTTGACAAGAACGAGATCACCCCCAACGGGGTTGTGTAAGACGCAGTAATATAGCGTTAAGGCATGGCGTCCTCTTCAAAAGGATTGGAAACCTGGACACCTGCCGGGATGAAATGATTTGTGTTGCGTGTTGCCACTGTATAGCCATGAACTAATGCCGTAGCAGCAATAAGCAGGTCAGCTCCATCATGTCCAATTTTAGCGGATAGAATTCCCCAGCGTCTTGAAATGTCGGTTGTAATCGGCAATATGAAATTGTTATAGTCGAATATAATTGTATCCAGCCATTTGGCTAATTCATTAGCAAAATCAACATCAGAAGCTCTTTTCTTTTCGATCCCTTTCTCGATTTCCCCAATTGTAACTACGCTGAGAAAAAAACTATCATTTCTTCGCTGATTTATCCATGACATCACGAAATGGTTTGGTTTTTTCTTTCGCAATTCTGAAATGATACATGTATCCAATATATACATCAAAAATTAACCTCACGGGCGTCTATCTTGATTGGATCGAATTCCATATCGTCTTTCGGGATACTCAATAAGTGATTGATAAATTGCACTGAATTCGTTTTTTCCTTTTCTATTTTTTGCCTATACTTCTGCTCAGACAACAAGATAACAACTTCCTGATTGCGGAGAATTATTTTCTGCGGCTCTCCGAACAGGGCTGAATAGGCCATTTGTGGAAGATTTTTTTGCGCATCCTCCAATTGCCATACGTCATGCGTCATATTCTTTACCTCGAATGGCGTCCCGCGGCATGGGGAGTTCCAGGATGAGTATTGGATGTGAATGAACAGCATCACTGCACTTGGGGATGCTCCGTCCCGCATGCCGAGGCCGGTAATCCCGGCGATCAGGTCATCACCAAGGCCCTTATCAGCCTTTTTCAAGAATCATCCTCTCCAGCTTGACCGCGTCCGCGGCGAACAGGCGGATGCCGTCGGAGAGTTTTTCCGTGGCCATCTGGTCCTCGTTGAGCATCCAACGGAATGCTTTTTCATCCAGGGACAGCTTCTCTTCCCCGAGGTTTTGCGCCGATTCGGGACTCAGTTTGCGCTCCAGCGTGCCTTGGCCGTCACGCAGTTCCCGGAGCAGGTCCGGGCTGATGGTCAGCAAGTCGCAACCGGCCAGTTCCAGAATCTCTCCGGCGTTGCGAAAACTGGCGCCCATGACCTCGGTGGGGTAGCCGTGTTTTTTATAGTAGTTGTAGATCCGCGTCACGGAGTGCACGCCGGGGTCGTCCTGAGGGG
>SKYX01000331.1 GCA_007127655.1 Desulfonatronum sp. | reverse complement strand
CTGCTGCATCAGTTCACGGACCCGCTGATCTACATCCTGTTGCTCGCCGCCGTTGTTTCCGTATTTTTTCAGGAATACGTCGACGCCGCCGTCATCCTGATCGTCGTGCTGCTCAACGGCGCCATCGGATTCATCCAGGAGTACAGAGCCCGCAAGGCGATCCAATCGCTCTCCAAGATGAGTGCTCCAAAGGCAACGGTCATTCGGGACGGCGAGGAAATGGAGGAGGACAGCGAGAAGGTCGTTCCGGGTGACATTGTTGTCCTGGCTTCCGGGGGACGTGTGCCTGCCGATGCCCGGTTGCTCTCGTCTGAGGGGCTGGTTGTGGACGAGGCCGCCTTGACCGGCGAGTCCGAGGCCGTGAGCAAGCAGACCGAGGCCGTGGAGGATGCGAAGGCCGTTCCCGGAGATCAACTCTGCATGGCCTTTTCCGGGACCAGCGTGACGTCCGGGCGTGGGAGCGGAATTGTCGTTCGTACCGGAGAGACCAGCGAACTGGGGCGCATAGCCGAGAAGACCCAGGAAATGGAGCAGGTCACGACGCCTATCCAGGAAAAAATGGCCTGGCTGGGCAAGGCCATCGGTGTGGCGGTGCTGGTTCTTTCCGCCGTGGTCGTGGGGACGGGGCTGCTGCTGGGATGGGAACTGCGGGAAATCGTGCGCACGGCGGTGGCGTTGGCCGTTGGAACCGTTCCCGAGGCGTTGCCCATTGTCCTGACCGTGACCCTGGCCGTCGGGGTGCGGCGAATGGCCAAGCGCAAAGCCATTATTCGCCAGCTGCCCGCCGTGGAAACCCTCGGGTCCACGACAGTCATCGGTTCGGACAAGACCGGAACGCTGACCACCAACCAGATGACGGTCAAGGCCATTTGGACGGGCGGGCGTCGCTACAATGTCAGCGGAGCAGGGTACGAAACGGATGGTGAGATCAGTCAGGAAGAAGATGATTCGAAAGACAAAAATGATGCAGCGTTACAGCAGATTATTCTGGCCGGGCTACTGGCCAATGAAGCCGAATCATTGCCGGATGAAGACGGAGAGGGCGGCGGGGACCCTACGGAGATAGCCCTGCTGGTCACGGCATTGAAGGCCGGCCTCGAACCGAAACAGACGCGCCAGGAGCACTCCCGGCTGGATAGCATTCCCTTTGAGTCCGAACGGAAATTCATGGCCACCTTGAACGAAACGTCGGATGGAAACCGCGTTTTTCTCAAGGGGGCTCCCGAAGCCGTGCTGGACCATTGCAGCAGGCAGCTGAAGACGGATGGGGGCGATGAGGAACTGGACAAGGACGCTGCTCGGGAAATGGCGGACAAACTGGCGGATGAAGGGTTCCGAGTCATCGGATTGGCCTTCGGCTCTGTTGATGCCGACACGTTCGACGGCGAGGATCCCGGCAAGGAACTGATTTTTGCCGGCTTTCAAGCCATGGAAGATCCTGTGCGGCCCGAGGCCGTGGATGCGGTCAAGGCCGCTCATGAGGCGGGAATCCGGGTCCTGATGCTTACGGGGGATCATGTCCGGACTGCCAGGGCTATCGGTGCCAAACTCGGCCTCAGCAGTGAGGACGGCCGGGCCGAGGAGGGCCGGAATCTCGACGATCTCAGTGACGAAGAACTGGACAAGCTGGTCAGGGAGGTGAACGTCTACGCCCGGGTTTCGCCGGAGCACAAGCTGAAACTGGTGGAGTGTCTCAAAGCCCAAGGGCACATAGTGGCCGTGACTGGCGATGGGGTCAACGATGCCCCGGCGTTGCAGGCCGCGCACCTCGGAGTGGCCATGGGTAAGGGCGGCACGGACGTGGCCCGTGAGGCCTCGGACATGGTCCTGGCCGACGACAATTTTTCCAGCATCACCAACGCGGTACGGGAAGGGCGGGTCGTCTTCGCGAATATCCGCAAGGTCACGTACTTTCTGCTGTCCACCGGCGTCGGGCTGGTGATCACCATTCTTTCCGCCCTGTTCGGCCCCTGGCCGTTGCCCTATGTCGCCGCGCAGGTTTTGTGGATCAACCTGGTCGCCAAGGGGCTTCAGGACGTCTCCCTGGCCTTTGAACCCGCGGAATCGGGACTTCTCCGGGAACCGCCCCGGGATCCGGACGAGGGGGTTATCAATCGATCGGTACTGTCCCGGATGATCCTGTTGGGCGCGTTTATGGCCGTGGGAACCCTGGGCACGTATTGGTGGATCCTGCAGCAGGACGTTACGCAGGAACTGGCCAGAAGCGTCGCCATGACCCAAATGGTCATGTTCCAGTTCTTTCATGTCTTCAACTGTCGGTCGCTCCATCAATCACTGCTGAAGATCCGATTTTTCGGGAACATGTATCTTCTGGCCAGTGTTTTCCTGGCGTTGCTGGCACACCTGGCAATTCTGCACCTGCCCTGGATGCAGATGGTCTTCCGGACCGAACCTCTTTCTTTGGAATTGTGGGCTGTTGTTACGGCCGTGGGTGCGACCATTCTGCTGGCTGCCGAAATCGACAAGATCTTCATCCGACGCAAGCGCGGTATGGACGCCGATCGGCACGAGGTGACCACGAAACATGAGCAGCGAAAAGATCCAGACCAGGGAGGTGGCACCGTGTCCGAAAACAACAAAGACCAGAAAGACAAGACACCGGAAAGCAGCAAGACGCAGGAAAAGGTTGAAGATCATTCCGGTGCCGCATCGAGCGATTCGCAATCCCCGGACACCCGGGAAACGGACCAGCAAAGCGAGCAGGAACGGGATTCGTCTGAAGAAGAGTCGGGAAAAACAGAGGACGATCATCCCGAACAGACCGAAAAGGACGATGATGCAGACCGCGAGAAGTCCCCGGATCAAGCCCCGGATCAAGCCGAGGATCAACCCGGGGAAGAGCCGGAAAAGGCGCGAGGGGGGTCCTACCGGAAGGAGACCGAATATCTGAAAGAGATCGAATACGGAGAAGACGGGGAAATCCGCAAGGAAAAAGAGTACCGCAAAGAGGTTGAACACCGCAAAGGGCCTGGAGAGCATCCCAAACCTGACGCGGATGCGTCTAAGCCTGTATGATCAGCGCTCCATTGCAAACCATGGCCAATTTTGGCTGTCAAACTGATCAATCCTTTGGGGAATCATTCCGTTCAAAAACTGATGAACGGCATGCAAAGACAACAAGGGAGGATGAAGATGAGTGCGAACCATGTTCGAGAACTCCTGGCCCACGCCGGAATAAACCTGAACGGTTCGAACCCCTGGGACATCCTCTTCAAAAAAAAATCAAGGAATACGCCATGACCACAATCATTACCCTGACCATGAACCCTACCATCGACAAGAGCGCTTCCGTGG
>SKYX01000101.1 GCA_007127655.1 Desulfonatronum sp. | reverse complement strand
CAGCCCGATGTTGCCTGTAGCCCGGTGCCGTTCCACCACGGCCAGCTTGGCCAGATCCGTCGCCGGATCCGCCAGGGCCAGGCCGTTGCGGATCACGGGGCGGCCCAAAGCAGCCCTGGTCACGATCTGCCCGGGAATGATCTCAATGATCCGGGCCGAAGTTCCGGCTGCGGCAATGGCAAAGGAGTGTTCGTCCAGCTGGTGGACGTGCATGGAGTTGCCGGGAGGCGCGACCTGGGAGTCAAAGCAGCACTCTGCCAGGGATTTACCAGCCAGGTAGACGTCCTTAACCTGGAAATCGGTCAGGTCCTCCACCAGGACCAGATCCGCCCGATAGCCTGGGGCCACTGCCCCCCGGCCCTTGAGGCGGAAATAGCGGGCAGGGTTGATGGTCGCCATCTGCACGGCCCGGACCGGATCCAGGCCCAGTCCCACGGCCCGGCGCAGATTGTCGTCCAAATGGCCCGACCCGGCCAGATCCTCGGGATGACGGTCGTCGGAAACCAGGGAGAAGCCGGGCCAGTTGCGGTCCGTAACCAGGGGCAGCAGCTCGGCCATGTTGTGCTGGGACGTGCCCTGGCGGATCATGACGTGCATGCCCTTGCGCAGCTTTTCCCGGGCTTCCTCCAGGCGGACGCATTCGTGGTCGCTGCCCGGACCGGCCAGAATGTAGGCGTTCAAATCCCGGCCCGAGAGACCGGGGGCGTGGCCGTCCACAGCCATGTCTCCGGCCAGGTCCAGCTTGGCCAGCACGTCCGGATCGCCGTGGATCACGCCGGGGTAGTTCATCATCTCGCCCAGACCGGGAAACCGGCCCGGATATTTTCGCAGCAGCTCGCGCATCCCGGCCACCCCCAGCCTGGCCCCGGCATTCTCCAGGTGCGTGGCCGGAACGCAGGACGACAGCATACAGAAGATGGAAACGGGCAAATCCTCGGTGGATTGCAGAACATACTCAATGCCCGCCACGCCCAGGACATTGGCGATTTCATGGGGGTCGCAGACCACCGCGGCCGTGCCCCGGGCCGCCACCGCGGCGGCGAACACCGGCGGCGCGAGCAGGGTGGATTCGATGTGGATATGGGCCTCGATGAAGCCGGGACAGACAAACGCCCCGGCCCCGTCCACGATCCGTCGGGCCGGATAGTCCTCGAACCCCAAGACCACGCCGTCGCGCACCGCGATGTTGGCCGGATGGATTTCCCCGGACAGGGTATTCACGAGACGGACATTGGTGATCAGCAGATCCGCCGGGCTCTTCCCCCGGGCCGCGGCGATCATTTCCCGACTTTTGGATATGGGCAAGCGTGACTCCTCAACCGCATCTTTTATGCTGGGATCGCGAGGCTCCGTACTCGCTCCGGGAGCGTGGGGCTCCGCACTCACAGCTTTTAAAGAGCGGGTACGGAGCCCCGCGTTCCCGGGGGATGAGGCCCATCAATGACAAGCCCCCTGATTGCCTCTTCACTCCGCCGCCAACCTCTCGGCCTCCAGGTCCATGATCCGTTGCACGATGGCCAGGCTTGCGGCATAGACCGCCTCCAGGCCGGTCAGCCCCAGGCGGGTGCTGAGCAGGCTGGGCCGGATATTGTATGGAGTGTCCGAGGTGTAGTGCAGGAGACCCAGGCTGAATCCTGGTGGCGGCTCAATGTTCAGAACCTGGTCGCGTTCCATGTTCCCTTGCCGGCCCTGTCCGGAAAAATGGCGGTGCAAGGCCGCCAGAAACGGGCCGGCCTCCATTTCCATGCCCGTGAAGTCATCCCGGAGCAGATGCCCGACGGTGTCCCGTCCGTGCAGAAACGTCCCGCGGACCGTGATGGATTTCTGGTCGTCAAACACGGCGATCCGGTTCAGAAACGGGGTCAGATGGCGCACGGTCAGGCTGTTCTGGAAACGGTACTGGATGTGGGTATGGCTGTCATACACCCGGCCGGGGATGATGATGTCCCCCAGCCGGCCAATGGCCGCGGCGGACTTGCCCAGGATGAAGACGCCGCGCAACCGGGGGAAAAGCTCGCAAGCCCTGGCCAGCACATGCCCGGCGGCCAGTCCCAGGGGGTAATCCAGGTTGACGATCAGGGCCTGACTGCGGGCCAGGGCCGGGTGCCATCGCAGGCGGGAATCCAGCCGGGCCGGGTCCAGTCGGTTCATGGCAATGCGCTGAACCTCCAGATGGGGATATTGGGCCGGGGCGTGACGATTTAGGCCCGAGCTTTCCTCCCAGGCCAATCGCGCGGCCGCGACCCGTGGGTCGCGTTGCTGATGCAGACGCAGGCCGTAATACAGCAGATCAGCGGGGTTCTGGTCTGGATCACGTCGGCAATCCTGCCAGGTGCGCCAGAAATTTTCGGGGTTTTCCCGCTGAAGAAAGGACAACAGTTCCGGTTCGTGGGCCGCGGCAAAGCCCGTGATCAGGTTGGCCAGGGAATGGGTGTTGCTGGACACCAGATACACGGGTCCGGCCGCCATGGCGTCTCCGTACATTGCGGCCCCCAGGTCCAGGCGGCGTGCGATCAGTTCCCACCACTGTCTGGCGGCGTCCTCGAAATGCCCGGCATCCAGAGGCAGCCGGGAAATCTCAAGGGCCAACGGCGCCCTGGCCACGTCCGCCCATTTTTGGTCCCAGTCCTCTGTCCAGTCCTCCGGCCAGACCTGGGTCAGCAGTTCCCAGTCCGGTCGCCCCAGCCCCAGACAGTGCCGGATTTCCTGACCCTTTTTCGCGGCCCTGGTTCGACCGGTGGCCAGGGCTTGGCCCAGGTTTTGGCCCAAGGCGGAGTCCGGGCCGTCCGCGTTCAGCAGCCGGTGCATCTTGTTCCATTCAATCTGAAACGCGCACAGGGACGGAATCAGGTCGTCCAGGTCCGTGTTGCTGGTCACGAAAACGGCCAGGGTGTGTCCACCGTCATAATGGTATCGTCTGCGACGGGCCCGGGATTGGACCTGGGGCCAGGCCTCCACGTCCGGGAGCCCGGCCGCGGCGAAGGCTTCCGCCGTGGGGCCGAGGACCACGCGGCTGACGCGGCTGATGCAGTCCGGCAGGCGCAGGGCCGCGTAGAGAAAGGCGGAGACATCCGGCTCCCGGGCCGGGGCGCGGCGGTGCAGGCTGGAGCAAAGGCCGCAATGCAGGGGTTCCAGGTCCGACACGCTCAGCGAGTCCGGCAATGCGTCCGAACGTGATTCCGGCCGTGAATCCGACCGTGCATCCGGCAACAGCTCATGTATACCGTAGGCGCGCAGGTAGGTTTCCAGGTGCCGGGCCTGCTCGGAATGCGGACTTTGTTTACGAAACAGACTGATCATCTTACGGTTGTGTTTTCCT
>SKYX01000148.1 GCA_007127655.1 Desulfonatronum sp. | reverse complement strand
GACGTCCCCGGTTCTGTCGCTGATTCCCGGAAAAAACAGGTAATTCAGGGACACGAACAACCCACTTTGCTTGGCCTTGCGGATACTTTCCCGCACGTCTCCGAAAGTGTATCCCTGGGGACGATGGTATCGCGCATACACCGCCTCCCGGGCGCTGTTCAGGCTGACCCGAATCGAGGACATCCCGGCCCGGGCCAGATCCGGAATCGTCTCCGGCAGGCCGGCGTTGGTGTTCACGTTCATGGTCCCTTGGCCGCCGGACGCCCGAAAATCATGCACCGCCCGGGCAATCAGCTCCGCCTCGGTCAATGGCTCGCCCTCGCACCCCTGGCCGAAGGAAAAGATGGCCCGGGATTCCCGTTGTCCATGATGGCCCATGACTTCCACGATTTCCCGGGCCGAAGGCTGAAACCGGATTCGATTTTGAGTGGAGGGAAACCCGGAATCCGACGGCTGCAGGGACAGGCAGCCCACGCAGCGGGCATTGCAGGAGCGCGACGTGGGCAGGGGCGCTTCATACCGGCCCAGGGCCAGATTCCGGGCCGCCGGACAGGACGAGACCAGGGCACAGTCAGCCAAATGCCGAACCAGCCGATTGCCGGGAAACGTCTTCAACCATTGCCTGGCCCCGACCTGGATCCGCTTCGGGGAAATCCCCTCGAATCGTTGTCGAGGGTCTTCATCCACCTGGGTCGCGCAGACCCAAAATCTCCCTCGAGCATATCCCACCGCGCCGTAGGCGAACAGCGGCAGGACCGGTGCGCCGGGATCCGTCTCATAGGCGCAAACCGCGCTCAATGTATGTCCCGGACTGACGAAGGCCGCCACAGCGGTCTGGTCCCCCACCTCGATCCGCCCTCGGTCCGAGTCCCAGCCCAGGGCACGCCGACCAGGGAGCAAAAACAACTCGCATTCCTTTGGCAGCGGGATCAGTTCCTCGGGCTCCGGGCGACGAAATTCCCAACCGTTCCGACACACCATGCCCAGCGAGGGATGATCAAAGATCCGTCCGTTCCGGTCCGCGAAGACCATGCGGGGACGGACGTCGACGTGCTTGTTCATGTTCAGGCCTCCCTCCATCGGCGTTTGACTCGGACGGATAGGACATCCTCCGTTCCTTGGCAATCCGAGATTGATCGTGCTTTTTCAAGAGAATCCTCTCCATGAGGTTGACCTGAACCGTTTCGTTGCTCAGAATACGCGACCTGAACCATCAGACGACGTAACCATTCGGCTGATCCTTGAAAAGGACTGGATGCCCGCCTGCGCGGGTATGACGGATTCGAAGGCGCCACGACAAGACATGTTCTTCCCGTGAAGCCAACCCTCGTGCAGGCGGAGAGCAGATATTCCATGCCGAAATGAGGCCGCACGCAAAATGCGCTGATTTGGTTACTCCGACCTTAACCCTCGCAACCATTATGCTTTCGGGAGGAACCATGACCGGAATAGAACCCAAGGCGGCCATCTTCGATCTGGGCGGCGTGTTGACCAGCACCGACCATCTGCACACCAAGGCTTGGGAGCAGATCCTCAATCCGTTCCTGGAAAACGTTGCCGAAAAGGAAGGCAGCCCGTTCCGGCCCTTTGACCCCCAAGGCGACTATCGCAACCACTTGGAACGCCGCCCGGCCTTTGAAGGCGCGCTGAGTTTTTTCAAATCCAGGAACATCGAACCGCCTTATGGTCGGTCGGACGACTCGGCCGAGGCCCAGACCATCCACGGCTTGTGTCGTCGAAAAAACGACCTGTTCCTGGAACTGCTCAACACGCATGGCCCAAAAATTATCGATTCATCCGTTGAATTGCTGCAATTCCTCAAAAAGGATGGCTTTCAAATCGGCATCACCTCCTCCAGCCTGAACTGCGACTGTATTCTGAAGCTTGCGGGTCTGGAAGGCCTGTACGACGTGCGCATGGATGACGAGATGCTCCGCGAACAAGGCCTCCGGGAAAAACCCCATCCGGACATGCTCCTGGCCGCGGCCAAGGCCATGGGCCGATACCCCGGGGAATGCCTGGTGGTGGACGACGCCCTGGCCGGGGTCCAGGCCGGACGGGCCGGCAACTTCGGGATGATCATCGGCTTGGCTCGCAACGGAGAAGGAGAAATGCTGCGCCAGTTCGGCGCGGACATGGTCCTGGGCGACTTGTCGGAAACCTGCCCCGAGGACATCCGGGCCTGGTTCGAGCACGAACTGCCCGGGGACGGCTGGAAGCTCGGCTATGTCGGCCTGGATCGCGGTGATGAGAAGCTTCGCGAAACCCTGACCACTGTGGGCAACGGGTACATCGGCACGCGAGGATGTTTTGAAGGCGAACGAGCCTCCTTCTACCACTACCCAGGAACCTACATGGCGGGCATCTTCAACCGCGTTCCGAGCATGGTCCACGGCAAGGAAATCTTCAACAACGACTTCGTGAACTGCCCAAACTGGCTCCCGGTGGAATTCAAGATCGGAAACAGCAAATTCCTGAGCCCGCTGCAAATGGAGCAACTCAGCTACAAGCAGGAGCTGGACCTGCGCCGCGGCGTGCTGCAGCGGACCATGATCTGCCGGGACGTCCACGGTCTGATCACCCGGATCCGCTCCGAGCGTCTGGCCAGCATGGCCGAGCCCCACCTCTGCGCGCTGCGCTTCGAGCTGACGCCCATCAACTACTCCGCGCCCATCACCATGCGGGCCAGCCTGGACGGCAACGTGGAAAACGCCAACGTGCCCCGGTACTCCCAGCTGACGTCCAAGCATCTTGAACTGATGCACTCTGGCCGGACCACCGCCGGGATCTGCCTGCGGGTCAAGACCACCGGCTCTGGCTACCAGATCCACATGGAGGCCCAGAATCGTCTGCTGGAGGAAAACAAGCCCCTGTCCCCGGAACGCCAGGTTTTCAAGAACGACGCGGAAATCGGGGAGGAACTGCGCTTCCATGCTTACGAGAACCGGACCTACGCTCTGGAAAAAATCGTCGCGGTATACACCTCCCTGGACGGGGTCCAAGACCTGGGCAGCGCGGCTTCCAGCCTGGCCGAAAAACAGGCATCCTTTGCCAAGATTTGCAGCGCTCACGAACGGGCCTGGGCCGCGCTGTGGGACAAGGCGGACATCCGCATCCAGGGCGACCGCTTCGTCCAGCGCACCACTCGTCTGCACATCTACCACCTCCTGACCACGGCCTCGCCTCACAACCGCCTGCTCTACACCGGGATGCCCGCCCGAGGGCTGCACGGCGAGGCCTACCGCGGTCATATTTTCTGGGACGAGATCTACATCCTGCCGTTTTTCGATCTCCACTTTCCGGAAATCTCCCGCTCCCTGCTGCTCT
>SKYX01000361.1 GCA_007127655.1 Desulfonatronum sp. | reverse complement strand
CGTCGTGATAGCTGCCGGTCTTCTTGTCCACGGTCACGCCGGGGTAGTTGGCGATGTGCTGGTTCGCCCCGGTGAGCATGTTGAAGATGGTCGACTTGCCGGCGTTCTGCTGACCGGCCAGCCCGATCATGATGTTCTTCTTGGCGGGTGTCATGCTGTCCTTTAGAAGTCCCTAACACTTCCCAAGAGGCCGCGAGCGACCCTCTTCAGGATTTTTGAATAAGGCAATGAATCCCTGCAAATACCAAAATGACTTTCAAGATCAATTCAAAGCCGGAGTCATCGGTATAATAATTTTTATGGGGTGGTTGTGGTTAGTTATGCAGCACGCACGTCGATCAGATCCGCCTCCCGCTTGCGCAGGGTGACATAGTAATCGCCGACGCGCAGCTCCAGGGGGTCGCCCAGCGTGGCGCAACGAATCATTTCAATCTCGGCATTGGGAACAAAACCCAGGTCAAGCAAGCGCTGCCGGATGGCCCCGTGGGCTCTGTGTCGTCGGATGCGGCACCGACATCCGTTGGCTACATTGGTCAGCGTCTGGTCCTCACCGTTGCCGCCCTGCGTGGTCTGCGCAC
Organism: Desulfonatronum sp.; assembly: GCA_007127655.1. Taxonomy (GTDB): domain Bacteria; phylum Desulfobacterota; class Desulfovibrionia; order Desulfovibrionales; family Desulfonatronaceae; genus Desulfonatronum. Next base: position 2,767 of record SKYX01000361.1, on the reverse strand, counting down.
AGGAAGGGCACTCTTGGACCGGCATGGCTTTTTGTTTCCGGAAACGATGCAGCATGGCTTCATTCTCCTTGCGTGTTGAGGACGATCACGACGATTCCAAACCACGGCCCACAAAACCCCAATTGGGCCCACTCAGTGGCGCTGGAATGGGTAACTACTGATAAGCAGTTTCAATGTCAACCCTGCAACCTGCTTTCGTCGCATCGGGAACTTCTCCCCAATTCGGAATAATTGATCGTTCCCACGCTCCAGCGTGGGAACGATCAAACTTGCCACAAATCTTCCAATCGTGCTCAACGAAGCGGTGCGCGCAGCGCGCAGCGCAGACCCACGGCCAGCCAGTCCAGAACCAAGGCCGGGGCGACCTGGGTTCGCAGGCCCTGCTCGGCCTCGTCCAGGCGCAGGTCTATGGTCCGCCAAGCCTGGGGATGGCCCTGCTCGTGAACGATCCGGGCCAGGGAGGAATCCGGGCGGCCCTGGCAGGCGTGGATCAGGGCCTGACGGGACACCTGGATCAGATGAAAGGCCAGGGAGCGGTCCACCTGGGTCTTGACCATGGTCCGCGCGAACCAGCCCTGGCCGGTTTTCAGGAAGCGGGTCAGGGCCTCGGTCCACTCCGTGTCCAACTCCCCCTCCCCTTCCCGTTCCTGAACCTTATCCAGATCCCAGGACAGGGTAGCTACCCAGCTTCTGGAAACCAGGGTCCGCAACAAACGCTCCCGCTGAGGGGCCAGCAGGACGTAGGCGTTGCGGGTTTCGGTGTCCTCCATGGATTTGAGCAGAGCGTTGGCCGCCTCTTCGGTCAATTCCTGGGCTTCGCCAAGAACCACAACCCGACGCTTCGCGTCTCGAGGTGCCTGCCCCAGCAGGCCGCGCAATTGCCGGACCGCATCAATGCCGATCCGCCCTTCCCTCCCATCCATGTAGATCAGATCCAGAAACACGCCGTCCCGAATCCGGGTACACGCAGGACAATGTTCACAGGGTCTGGGCTCAGTGGGCCTATCTTGCGCGGAGGCGGGGGAAGAAAGAGAGGGAGGAAACGGAGAGACGGCCATGCAGTTCAGCAAGGCCGTCCAGTACAGTCCGAGTTTTTCACGCTCGTCGGCGGTCCCGCCCTCCAACAACAGCACTCGAGGTGGCCGCGAAAGCAGACGGGCCAGGATGCCCGTCACGCGCTCCTGACCCGGAATCCGGAACAGGTCCGGCACGACCCGCGGTGCCCAATTCTGGGTCTCGCTCTGGGCCTCGTCCTGGGTCTGTTTTTTTGTTTGGCCCTTGGCCCGGGCCTGGGTCTGGGCCTGGGAGGCCGTCCTGGCCATGAGCGCCCCCCGTTACGCGCGGCGTTGGATGGTCTGACAGCGATCCGGTCCAACGGAGACAATGGTCACCGGGACGTTCAGTTCGCGCTCCAGCCGCTGGATGTACGCCCGCGCGGCTTCCGGCAGGTCGTCCCAGGACGCGGCCTTGGCGATGTCCTCGGACCAGCCGGGCACGTCGACGTAAACGGGCTTCACCGCGGCCAGCAGTCCTTCTTCCTGGGGCGGATACGCCAGTTCCCTGCCGTTCAACTCATATCCGACGCAGATCCGGATCCGGTCCAGACCGCTGAGCACGTCCAACTTTGTCAGGACGATCTCCGCCACGCCGTTCAGGCGGATGGATTCGCGCAGCAAGGGCAGGTCCAGCCAGCCGCAGCGCCGTTTGCGGCCGGTGGTCGCGCCGAACTCACCGCCTTGTTGCTGCAGATGCTCGCCCACGGGGTCGAGGAGTTCCGTGGGAAAGGGGCCGGAGCCGACCCGGGTGGTGTAGGCCTTGACGATGCCCATGACTGTTCCCAGGAGTCCGGGGGAGCATCCCGCTCCGGCGGCCACGTTGCCGGCCACGGTGTTGGAGGAGGTCACAAAGGGATAGGTCCCGTGGTCAATGTCCAGGTGGGTCCCCTGGGCGCCCTCGAAGAGGACGCCGCGTCCTTCCGCGACAGCCTGGACGATCCGCTCCGAAACATCGCCGAGATGGGCCGCAAGACGTCGGCCGGATTCCCAAACCTCTTCCAGCACCAAGTCCACGTCCATGGCCTGGGCGCCGTAGTAGTGAGTAAACAAGGCGTTCTTCTCGGCCAAAGCCTGGGTGATTTTGGTGCGCATCAGATCCCGCGAGCGGAAGTCACCGGCCCGGATGCCCACCCTGGCCGCCTTGTCCTCGTAGCACGGCCCGATTCCCCGGCCTGTGGTGCCGATCTTCTCGCCGATGCGTTTTTCCTCGCGGAGTTTGTCCAGGGCCTTGTGATACGGCATGATCACGTGGGTCTTGGGACTGATCACGATCCGCTCCGGCCCCACGTCCAAACCGCGTCCAGCCAGGGTGTCCAGTTCTTGGCAAAAGACCTCCGGGTCCAGCACCACGCCGTTACCGATCAGACAGACTTTTCCAGGGTGCAGAATTCCCGAGGGAATCAGATGCAGGATAAAGGTCTTCTCGCCGACGACCAGGGTGTGACCGGCATTGTTTCCGCCTTGAAACCGGACGATCAGATCCGCCCGTTCCGTCAGCAAATCAACGATCTTGCCCTTGCCTTCATCACCCCACTGGGTGCCCACCACGACGACGTTTGACATGAACCGCTCCTTAAAAGTATATCTATACGTTTGCGCAAGACGACCCATCTCCCTAAAAAAGGCCGTCCGCAAAGTCAATGCACGTCATGAAATTTACCAAGGCTAATCTGTTGTCACCACAATCCAAATCGCGATCGAAATCGAAATCG
>SKYX01000412.1 GCA_007127655.1 Desulfonatronum sp. | reverse complement strand
TGGGCAGGGCGTATTCCCCCGTTCCGGCGGCCACGTGCAAGGCCGTGGTCACGCCCATGCTCATGGGAATGGTCAGGCTGAAGGTGGAGCCCTGACCCAGGACGCTGTCGATGCGCACCGTACCCCCCAGCTCGCGCAAGGTGGAGCGGACCACGTCCATGCCCACGCCCCGGCCGGAGATGTCCGACACCTCTTCCTTCATGGAAAAACCAGGCTCAAAAATGACATCCAGAATGTCCGGATCATCGGGACCGTTCACAGGCAGGCCGTTGCGCGAGGCCTTTGCGTAGACCCGCTGCCGGTCAATGCCCCGTCCGTCGTCGGTGATGGTCAGGGCCAAATTGCTGCCTTCGTGCGCGGCCTTGAGCATCAGCCCACCGCGTTCCGGCTTGCCTGCGGCGATCCGCTCCTGGGGAGGCTCCAGGCCGTGGTCGCAGGCGTTGCGGATCATGTGAATCAGCGGATCGGAAAGAATATCGGCGACTTTCTTATCGATTTCCGTCTCCCCGCCTTCGATGGTCATGTCAATCAGTTTGCCCTGCTTGCTGGAGATGTCCCGGACCACCCGGCTGAATTTCTGAAAAATTCCGCGGATCGGGGTCATGCGCAGGTTCATCACGCCGTATTGCAGTTCGTTGGTGATCCGGGCGAACAGGCGCAGGTTGTCCTTGAGGGCCTTGATGTCCGCGGACTCCAGACTCTGAGCCTGGTCCAGCCGGTCCACCAGAAAGTCATAGGCATTCCGGGCGATGATCAGTTCGCCCACGGTGTTGCCGAAGGCGTCGATCTTGGACTCCTCCACGCGCATCACCTTCAGCTCCCCTGGGGCGCCTGGGGCAGGGGCATCCGCGACACGCTCACCGCGCTGCCTGGCCAGGGCCTGATCCAGGTCTTCCTCGGTGATCTTGCGCTCTTCCAGCAGAATTTTGCCCAACGGCTTCCAGGTGGGCGATACCTCGGGCTGGGTGGTCCTGTCCGGACTCTCGTCCGGTTCCAGTTCCGTGACGTGGATCAGCTCCGGGTCATAAGCCAAGTCCCGGATTTCCGCCGCAGAGAGGTCCGTGATCACGATCAGGGTGGCCCGCAGGTAGAGATCCAGTGGGCGGTATTCCCGGATCCCCGGAATCAGACAGCGGCAATCCGCCAGATAAAAGGAGCAGTTTTCTTTGAGGTTGCGCAGAAAGACCAGAGGGTCAAAGCCGTTGGCCAGATGCTCCGAGTCGAACGTGGGCTCGATATAATAGACATGGCGCTGGGGGTGGTCCGGATCATTGAAGGAACTCCAGAGCGCCCGGCCGTTCACCTCGTCCAGGGGCAGCCGCGGCGGGACCACCGCGGCCTCGCTGGTGGCGGCGTGTTGATCGTGCCGAGCGGTTTTGCCGCTGGCGGCCTGAATCAGCTCCGCGTAGCGCCGGACCAAGTCATCCGGCGGGATGACGGCTTCGCCGCGCAGGGTCGCGGCCATGATTTCCCGCAGGGTATCCAGTCCCTGGAACAGCAGATCAACCAGCTCACCGGTCAGAACCATGCTTTTCCCACGCAGGCCGTTGAGTACCCCTTCCAGGTGGTGGGCGAAAGCGCCCAGTTCGTCCATGTCGAACATCGCCGAACTGCCCTTGATGGTGTGCACGCCGCGGAAAATGGAGTGCAACAACTCCAGATTCGCGGGATCAGCTTCGGCCTTGAGCAGGCTTTCCGTGACCGTGTCCAGGATGTCGCCCACCTCGATGATGAACTGCTGGCGGTAATGGTCTTTCTTATTGTCCATGGCAGGGTCCGGGTGCGAGGGTTCGAGGGTGTTCGAGGGTGTTCGGGGCACGTCCCATTGATTCAGTTCGGTAGGAACATGCTCAGCCGATGATTTTTTTGACAACGCCCAGCAGGGTGTCCGGCTTGAAGGGCTTGACGATCCAGGCCTTGGCCCCGGCCTGTTGGCCTTCCTGCTTCTTGCCGTCCTCGCTCTCCGTGGTCAGCATCACGATGGGCAAAAACTTATGCTTGGGCATGGCCTTGACGGCCTTGATCAGGCTGATGCCGTCCATGTTGGGCATGTTCAGGTCGGTCAGGATCATGTCGAACTTCTTGCCGCCGCCTAAGACATTCAGGGCCTCCTTGCCGTCCGAAGCCTCAGCAACCTCGTATCCGGCTCCGCGCAGGGTCATGGCTACCAGCCCGCGCATGGAAACCGCGTCATCAACGATCAAAACAGATTTCATGGGTGTTCTCCTTGCTCTTGAAGATTGGGGCCGTCGGCTTGGTCCTGGTCCACGGACAACCGCAGGCCGTACAACTCCTGGAGTTCCCGGAAGGCCGGGCCGACATTCTCCAGCAAACAGGGGACGTTCATGTCCCGGGCCGTCCGTTCGATGCACAGCACCAATTGATAATAAGCCGTGTCCATGGACTGAACCGCGCCCAGGTCCACGACCACCTGATTGATGCTCGCGGCGTCCCATTGGGCCTCGGCCAACAATTGGGCATGCGCTTCGACTTCGAAAATCAGGCAATCTTCCGGCAAAACAACACGCAAGGTTCCGGCATCCGTATCTATTCGCATGGCTTCCTCGGGTTTATCGGGGGGCGGGCCGGTCTTCAGCGCTGATTTCCGGCACGCCATCCGCCGCTTTGTACTTCATTCATCCGTCTTCCGCGTCACCGCGTCCAGATCCAGAAGCAGGATCGGCTTGCCCTGATTCAAATGATCCGCGCGGTTCCGTTGATTCAACTTGGCCACGGCATGGACGAAGCCTTTGGCCGGATTGTCGCGACAGGCATCGGGCAAGGGCTCCAGGGCGGTCTGGTCCAGATCCACGGGATCGGCGATCCGATCCACGATCAGACCGTGCTTGTTCCGTCCTCCCACCACGAGAATCCGGCTTTCCTCCGTGACCTGGGCCTGGGGCAGGCCCAAGCGCAAACGCAGATCCAGGGCGGGCATGATCTCCCCGCGCAGGTTGATCAGACCGGCGTAATACGGGCGGGCCTGGGGCACGGGCGTAATCTGGCCGAGGCGGGTCACTTCGCGGACCCTGTTCATGGGCGCGGCGAACAGGGTGCCGGCCAGCTCGAAGCAGACATGACGGCGGTCATCGGACGGGTCTTCGGTCTTGGGGCCGCACTCCGATGCGTGGTCCGGGGAATGCTCGCCGGACCCCGCGGCCTGGGCCGCAAAATCCGCGTGGTTCCGGGCATCGCTGCCCACAAGGCGGGAGAGGCGCAGCACGAAGACGATGCGCCGGCCGTTATCCAGACGCAGCACGCCGGCGATTTCAGATTCTTCCGCGTCCTCCTCGGTCTGGCCGGGCGCGGCGGCTTCCGCGGCAAGGATGTCCCGGGGGGCGTGGAT
>SKYX01000052.1 GCA_007127655.1 Desulfonatronum sp. | reverse complement strand
GCCGCGGGAGTGGCCGGTGCGGCGGCGCTTTTGCCCATGAACGCCGGCTCCGCCGAGTCAGCCGGTCGTCCGGAAGAGTTGGCCACGGTCCTGGACATCAGCCAGTGCATCAACTGCGGGGCCTGCGTGGAAGCCTGCCGGGAGGTTAACGGGTTCAAGCATCCCAAGCCGGCAAAGCCCTTTCCGGAGATGTTCCCCAAGCGGGTGCAGGCCGAGGACTGGACGGAGCGGCGGTTCACGGACGACCGGCTGACGCCGTACAACTGGCTATATATCCAAACCGCCGCCGGGGAGTGGAACGGCAAGCCTTTCGAACTGCACGTCCCCAGGCGCTGCCTGCATTGCCAAAACCCGCCCTGCGCCAATCTTTGCCCCTGGGGCGCGGCCTTTCGCCAATCCGACGGGATTGTGCGGATCAACGAAAAGATCTGCCTGGGCGGGGGCAAGTGTCGTGACGTCTGTCCCTGGGAGATTCCGCAGCGCCAGACCGGCGTGGGGTTGTATCTGGACCTGATGCCCAGGTTTGCCGGGAACGGGGTGATGTACAAGTGCGACCGCTGTTACCAGCGGGTGGCCCAAGGACACGAACCGGCGTGCATCGAGGTCTGCCCCATGCACATTCAGCACATCGGACCGCGTTCCGAAATGTTGGACCTGGCCCGTAAGCTGGCCGCGGACATGAATGGGTACGTGTACGGGGCTGAAGAAAACGGCGGGACGAACACCTTCTATGTTTCCCCGGTGCCCTTTGAGGTGCTGAATGGTGCGATGCAGACCGGCCCGGGACGGCCGCATCTGGAGCCGGTCCAGGACGTGATGGCCAAGGCGGAAAGCTTGACCTGGGCCTTGGTCGCGGCACCTTTGGCGGGCATTGCCGCTGGGCTGCTGACCGGTGCGCGGGCCATGACCCAGAAGGAGTCCGTCAATGAGTAGTCCGAAGTCACCCATCTCTCCTTGGCAGACGCGGATCTTCGCGCTCAGCGTGTTCGTGCTGGCCGTTTCCGGGCTGGGCCAGATGCCGCTTTTCAAGCGGTACCATATCGCGGACATTCCCGGTTTGGCCTGGACAGCGGACTTTTTCATCCAGCACGTCCTGCACTACGTCGCGGCCGCGGTCTTTCTGGCCCTGGTCGCCTATTGGGCCGTGATCCATCTCCGGGCCCTTTCCCGAACGTACCGGCTCACCCTCTGGGGCCGACTCCGCGTCGCAACCGTGACCGCCCTGATTGGCACGGGCTTTTTCCGAGTGCTCAAGAACCTGCCTGAATGGTCCTTTTCCCCGGAAGCTGTCATGCTCATCGGCTGGTCCCACCTGGCTGCGGCCCTGCTGTTCGGCATTCTGGCCCTGCTGGCAAAAATCAGCGGGAACTCCACGTATCTGTCGCCCCGTTTACAGAAATAACATTCCACGCGGGCGCGAATTCACGGATTCGCGCCCGCCCTCCTTGCTTTCTTCCCGCTCCAGCGCTTCATCTCTCTTGTTTGTTCCCCGGGTTTCTGTCATTCTTGCACCTGTTTTTTGGATTCCGATCATGCCGGAACGACCATTCCGGGGAGCGAATATCCCCAGAGAGACAACGGAGGAAGTGCATGCAGGAATTGACCATTCAGACTCCGCAACGCGAAGTAATGGTGGACGTCACGGCCCAGGTGCAGGACATCGTCCGCAACCATGAATTTCGGGACGGCATGCTTGTGCTGTTTTGTCCGCACACCACCGCCGGGCTGACCATCAACGAGAACGCCGACCCCACTGTGGTCCGGGACATCGTGACGACATTACAGCGTCTTGTCCCGCATAAGGGCGACTACCAGCACGCCGAAGGCAACAGCGACGCCCACGTCAAAGCCTCTCTGCTTGGATCGGACCTCCGGGTCCTGGTTGAGGAGGGAAGGCTGTTGCTGGGCCTCTGGCAGGGGGTCTTTCTGGCGGAGTTCGACGGTCCGCGCTCCCGCAAGCTTTGGCTGAAGTGGTTTCCTTCAGCGAGACCGGCCTGACCGGCGTTTACGGGGTTGCCGTCGTGCCCACCTCGGAGGTTCTTCTGGAAACCATGCCCGATCCCAACCTGTTCCTTCGCAAACTGCTGATCTGCGTCAGCGAGGATCCGGCCCTGCTCCACGGTGCACGTTTCGTGAGCAATTTCTTTCAACCGGCCGAGGATTTGCTGATCGACCTGGCCCTGACGCCCCAAACCGACCTGGCTGGGGACGACCCGGACCGGCTCTCCTCGCCGGACGCCTTGAACTGGGCCGTGGTCATGCTTGAGGAAAAGGGATTCTCGATCACAAAAACGCGCCTGGACGCGGATGGCAAGCCTTTTCTTCGCATTTCCGACATCGCCAAGGTGGCGGATCACCACCGCTACGATGCGGTGGTTCTTGGTTGCCGGGGTATTCGCCGCTTGGAAGAGCACTTGAATACCGCGTTCAAGGAAACCGTTTTCGACCAAGACCTGGATTTTCCCTTCTGGATCTGTCGGGAGCCGGATCTGACTCGATCTGGCGTCTTGCTCTGCGTGGACGGCTCCAAACCCGGCCTGTGCGCCGCCGACCACGTGGGCATGATGTGCGCCACGGAGCAACGCCATGCCATCACCGTGGCCTACCTGGCCGACCCAAACCGGCGGGACCATCGGGACGAGACGTTGATTCTGGACAATGCGGTGCGCATGCTGCGGGCCAACGCCGTTGCCGAGTCACGGATCTCAACCAAGGTGCTGACCGCGGAGGACCATGCTCAAGGAATTCTCGAAGAAGCGGATCGGGGTCGCTACGCTGCCGTAGCTGTGGGGCGAGCCGGAACCGGGCGGGGGATGATGGCGGACCGGCAGTTCGGTTCGGTCAGTTTGCGACTGTCCCGCAGGTTGTGCGGCGCGAGCCTGTGGGTTTGCGGCTACCCGTGCAAGCTGTAAAACGAGGAGCGTGGTTTCGGGACCCATGGCTCTACACCGCCCTGGCTCTGGCTCCTTCAGCATGGCTTTTGCCCGAACCCGGGGTTTCCGTTGCCCTGTGGAGACTGGGGCTGCTGGCCCTGACCGAGGAAGTGGTGTTCCGGGGACTGCTGCAGGAGTGGTTGCGCGGACGTCCCTTGTTTTTGCGAAGCTGGGGCCCGTTGACCCTGGCCAATCTTGCCGCGTCGGCCTGTTTCGCCGCGGCACACCTGTTTGCCCAGCCACCACTCTGGGCCGCGGCCGTGTTTTTTCCCTCCCTGATTTTTGGATGGATCTGGGACAGGCACGGGCGCATCCTGCCCTGCGTCCTGGTGCATTTCGGCTATAATCTTTGTTTTTTTTACCGATTTTAACACCTCGCGACCACAAAAAACATGCACAGACGACGGTTTTTAGCTCTTGCCGCCGGCATCGCCACGCTGACGGGCATGGGGGTTCTGAAGCTGTTTCCCTCCCGGCTGCTTGCCCAACCTGAATTTCCCATCCCGCACCAAAAAACCTTTCGGGTGATCAACACCTTTCCCCACGACCCCGCGGCTTTCACCCAAGGGCTGCTGTTTCATGACGGGCATCTCTACGAAAGCACCGGGGGCTGGGGTACGTCCTCGCTGCGCAAGGTCGAATTGGCCACCGGTCGCGTGCTGCGCAAGCGGAACCTTCCGCCCAAGTACTTCGGAGAAGGCCTGGCCATCTGGGATGAGCGACTCATCCAGGTCACTTGGAAGTCCGGCACCGGCTTCGTTTACGCCCTGGACACTTTCGACCAACTGGAGACCTTCACCTACCCCGGCGAGGGTTGGGGACTGACCCAGGACGACCAGGGGCTGATCCTCAGCGACGGCTCTCATATCTTGCGCCGTCTAGATCCGAACACCTTCCGGGAAACCGGACGGATCGCGGTTCATGACCAGGGTCGGCCCCAGCGTGGCCTGAACGAGTTGGAATACATCGAGGGCGAGATCTGGGCCAAAATCTTTCCCATGGACGAGATAATCCGCGTCGATCCAGGCGACGGGCACATCGTGGCCCGGGTCGATCTGAACGGGATTCTTGGGCCGCGACAGAGATCATCGGATGCCGTGCCCAACGGAATCGCCTATGACCCGGAGAAGCAGAGGATATTCGTAACCGGCAAGCTGTGGCCGGTGTTGTTTGAAATCGAAGTCGTTCCGAGGAACTGAAGCGGAGTTCAAAAGGAGTTAAGTGATGAGTCGGCTTGTCGGCGTGATATCGGACACCCATGGCCTGCTGCGGCCCAGCGCCCTGACGGTATTGCAAGATTGCGACCTGATCCTCCATGCCGGGGACGTTTGCGGCCCGGAGATCATCGACGCTCTACAAGGCATCCAGCGCACCGTGTTCGTCCGGGGCAACATGGATCGGCCCGCTTCAGGCGATCCCATGCCCAAAACCGAGGCGGTGGAATTCGCCGGAAAGCGTTTTTACGTACTCCACGACCTGTACCAACTGGACCTGGATCCCAAGGCCGCGGGCGTGGACGCCGTGATCCACGGCCACACCCACACCCCGGATATCGCTTACCAGGACGACGTACTGTATCTCAATCCGGGCAGCATCGGGCCGAAACGATTCACCCTGCCGATTTCCATGGCCTATATCCACATCGAGGATGACGCCATGCACCCGGAACTGATCACGTTGCCGGAGTAGCGGGGCGACACGTCAACCAACCGTAACTGTTCAAAAAAGAGTGACAAGCATGACCTGGATTCCCGTCTTCGCGGGAATGACGAGTTGGAAAGAACGAGCCATCTCAAGCCATTCCCGCGCAGGCAGGAATCCTGAGGTTGCGGGGCTTTCAGGCAATGCCCAGCCCTTTTGAGCAGTTACAACAAACCGAGTTTTTACAAAGGAACAATCCGCATGGCGATCATCATGGGCACCGCGGGCCACATCGATCACGGCAAGACCAGTTTGGTCAAGGCCCTGACCGGTATCGACTGCGACCGACTGCAGGAGGAGAAAAAGCGCGGCATTACCATCGAACTGGGCTTCGCGTTTCTGGATCTGCCCGGCGATGTCCGGCTGGGCGTGGTGGACGTGCCCGGGCACGAGCGGTTCGTGAAGAATATGGTGGCCGGGGCTGCGGGGATCGACTTCGTGCTGTTGGTGATCGCCGCGGACGAGGGCGTTATGCCCCAGACCCGTGAACACCTGGAAATCTGTACGCTCCTGGGCATCCGACGTGGGCTGGTGGCCTTGACCAAGGTGGATATGGTGGAGGAGGAGTGGTTGGAACTGGTCCAAGAGGATGTGCGCGCCTTTTTGGAGCCTACGTTTCTGGCCGAATCCCCGATGATGCCGGTTTCCGCGCACAAGGGGATCGGGCTGGACGAGTTGCGGCTGGAAATCGCCGGGCTGGCCGGAGAATTTCACCGGGAGCCCCGCTCGGACGTGTTCCGGCTGCCCGTGGACCGGATCTTCACCATGCGCGGACACGGCACAGTGGCCACGGGAACCCTGATTTCCGGGGCGCTCAAGGTGGGCGACGATCTGGAAATCGCACCCAAGGGGTTGAAAAGCAAGACCCGGGGCTTGCAGGTCCACGGCGACTCCCAGGAGCGGGCCGAGGTGGGGCAGCGCACGGCGGTGAACCTGCACGGCCTGGAGGTGGAAGACCTGGAGCGAGGCATGGTTCTGACGCATCCCGGCACCCTTTTTCCCAGCACCACCTGGGACCTGGAACTGACCTGCCTGCCTTCCACGCCCAAGGCCTTGAAACACCGCACCCAGATTCACTTTCACCACGGCACCCGGGAATCTCTGGCCAGAATTTACTTTTTGGACCGGGACAAACTGGAGCCGGGCCAGACGGCCATGACCCAGGTCCGGTTCGAAGAGCCCATGGTCGGGATGTACGGCGACCGCTGCGTGCTCCGTTCGTTCTCGCCGCTGCGCACCGTGGCCGGCGGCAAGCTGGTCAATCCCCTGGGTCGCAAGGTCAAACGCCATTCGCCGACCGTTGGCCGGCTGGGAGAACTGGCCGGGGCCCAGGGAGACCAGCGCATCCTGCTTCAGCTCGAACTGGCCGGATTGTCCGGACTGACCTTTGGACAGTTGCGGACCTTGACCTGCCTGGAAACCAAGGAATTGGAAAAGCAGCTCCAACTTTTGGGTGGCAGGCAGGAGGCCTTTCTGTTCGAGCGGGAAGACCGGACGTATGTCCATGGTCGGCTGACCCAGGAACTCGGCGCGGGCATCGTGGAGCATGTCGAGGAATTTCACCGCAAGGAGCCCATGAAGCAGGGCGTTTCCCGGGGGGCCCTGGCCTCGGGCTGGGGACGGAAACTGCACCCCAAGCTGTTTCATTTCGTCCTGGAGCGGACCCTGAAGCAGGGCGACCTGGCCGCGGACGGCGACCTGTTCCGCCTCCCCGGGCACAAGGTGTCCCTGGCCTCGGACCAGGCCAAGCTGCGCGGCGCCATCCTGCAAGCCTACGCACAAGGCGGCCTGACCCCACCCAACGTCAAGGACGTCCTGTCCCCCCTGGACCTGGAAATGAAGGAGGCTGCCCCGGTCTTCCGCCTGCTCCAGGAGCAGGGCGAGTTGGTCAAGGTCAAGGAGGAGATGTTTTTCACCTCCCAGGCTCTGGAGAAGATAAGGGAGATGGTCAGAGGCTTTTTCCGGGACAACCCGGAGATGGAGCCTTCGGATTTCCGAACCGTCACCGGCCTGTCCCGCAAATACACCATTCCGCTGTTGGAATACCTGGACAAGGAGAAAATAACGGTGCGGGTAGGGGACAAGCGGCGGCTCCGGTCCTGACAGCCCGTTGAAAAACCTCCAATTGCTGCGTCGCTGCTAAAAAATCAAACTCTCACGTATCAATAAATACGCTTCGATCTTGATTTTTTATTGCTCCTTGCACTTGGGGGTTTTTGAACGGACTGCCGACAAAGCACCTTTTCAGCACTCAGCTAAACGACGCCTACTGCACTCCGCCGTCTCCGGTGCGCTTGTCTTCGCTGACCGCCTTGGCCAGGTAGGTCCGAGTGTGGGCCATGGTGTTGGCGAAGAGCTTGGCTCCGGCCAGCACGGCGAAGGGATCGCCTTCGCGGCCGCAGCACCGGGCAAAGGCCGGGCCAATGGCCTGGATCGGGTCGGCGTCGGCGGTCAGCTCGGTCATGGCCTGAACGTAGGTGTTCAGGCGGGCCTTGATCGCCTCAAAATACTCGATGTCCTTGCCGATGAGCAGGGACGTGGTCTGGGACAGGTTTTCGGCGAACTCCCGGACGGCCTGCCAGTACGGCTCCAGAATCTCGTCCTTGAGCGGGTCCTCCTGCAAGAAGTAGGAGATGCCCCAGCCGATGCTCACGATCTTGAGCAATTGCAACTCATACTCCGCCATATTCGGGTCCACAGCCCCATCCTTGGGCAGCCCCTGCACCAGCCACTTGATGTCCTCGCGCTCCAGGGCGAATTCGCACAGCCGCTGAACATGGCCCTGGGGGCCGCTGGTATCGTGTTGGTCGGTGTAGGTCTCCACGCTGCGCTCTCCTTGCCGGTTCATTCTTGTCTTGTTCTCGCCTTCAAAGGCCTGCACTGCCCGATAGTATCTGTTTAAACAGCGTATTCATAGGGCAAACCTCTCTTTAGGTGAAAGACGGATTGGCTGTTTTTCATCTCTGTGCAAAGATACGTTTGCCTGCTTACCGAAGCGAGACCACAGAGCAAAGAAGCTTGATGGCCGAAGAGCCGTCCGCGCACCTCCCGCCTTCTCCCAGATAAATCCGGCAATATCCCCCTCTTCCGGCTCGAACTTCCTGGCCTGGCTGAGAGAAAGTACGGAAGAGGGGGTTGGACGCCCGTTCCTCGTCCGGACGAGGAACGGGCGAAAGTTTCCCGATTGGAAATTAAAAGGCCTGCTCCAGGATGTTCTTGACGTCATCCTTCGTGGGCTGGCGGGGATTGAACAGGGTGGAAATCTCTTTCAGGGCGTCGTCGGCCAGGCGGTCGAACTGTTCCCTGGAGACGCCCAAGGCCTCCAGTGTCGGGATGTTCAGATCCTTGGAGAGGTCCTTGACGGCCCGCACTGCCAGTTCGGCGGCTTCTTGCGGTGTTTTGTCGGATACGTCCAGCCCCATGGCCAGGGCGATATCCTTCATCCGGTCCAAGGCCTCCGGCGCGTTGTAGTTCATGACATGGGGCAGGCAGGCGGCGTTGGCCACTCCGTGGGGCAGGCCGCAATGAACGCTGAGTGGGTGCGCGATGCTGTGCACCAGCCCCAGCACCGCGCTGTTGAAGGCATAACCGGCGTACATGCAGCCCAAGAGCATGTTGGAGCGGGCGTCCACGTTTCGTCCCTCCCGAAAGGCCACGGGCAGGTTGGGCATGATCAGTTCGATGGACTTGAGGGCGAACAGATCAGTTGGCGGCATGGCGTTCTTGGAGAGGTAAGCCTCGATGGCGTGGGTCAACGCGTCCATGCCGGTGGAGGCGGTAATGGCGGGCGGCATGCCCATGGTCATTTCCGGGTCCACAAGGGCCATGGTCGCTCCGACGAACTGTCCGCCAATGACCATTTTTTTCCGGCGCTCGGTGTCCGTGATGATGGTGAAGGCGGTCACCTCGCTGGCCGTTCCCGATGTTGTGGGAATGGCTACCAAGGGCTTCACGGGGTTTTTGACGAGGTTCAGGCCGTCGTATTGATTGATGGGGTTGGGGTTGGTCAACAGGATGTTTACAGCCTTGGCGCAGTCGATGGCCGACCCGCCGCCCAGGGCCACGATCACGTCGGACCCGAACTGCCTGGCCAGGACCGCGGCCGCGGCTACATCGGAATCAGGCGGGTTGGGCTGGACGTCGTAAAATTCCAGCACCTCCAGCCCGGCGTCCTTCAGTGAGCTCAGGATGGGCTCGGTCAGTCCTGCGGACTGGACCCCTTTGTCGGAGATGAAAAAGACCTTCGCGGCTCCGAACCCTTTGGCCACATCCCCGGCCTTCCGGGCCGCGCCAGGGCCAAAGTGCACGAAACTGGGAATTCCGAACATGAATTCCATGGCTTCCTCCTTTGTCGTGAAGACGGTTGGGGTGATCAAAAACAGCGCTTGCCTGGGACGCGGTGGAATTGGACTCAGTCATGGGGATTACTTGCTTCGGTTTTCGCGGACTGCTTTTGATGTGGGTACCGGCCCTGCCGCGTGAAGCAGGGGGTTTTCGTCAACCTACCGGGGATTTCATGCCACGAACAACTCGAAAAAATACCAGGGTGGCCGGGTATTTTTCCCAGGTCTGCTGAAGTCGATAATGGACCACGGTCCATGAACAACAGGTCTGTTCACGGAGTTGTGCCCGGGGGCGAAAAAAGAAACGCCGCGGACGACGAGCGTCGGCCTCGGCGTTGGAACGCGGCTTGGTACCGGCAGGGAGCTAGGCAGCTTCCTCCGCCGTGGTCGGGTCGATCACGGTGCGCACCTTGGAGATTTGATTGGCGGGAAAACCGCCTTTCTCCGCGTGGGTTCGCAGCGCCTGCTCATCCGGGGCAATGTACAGGCAATAGATTTTGTCATCGCTCACGAAACTGTGCAGCCATTGGATTTCCGGCCCCATGTCCTTGAGCACCGCGCAGGAAGCCTGGGAAATGGAACGTAGCTCGGTTTCGGAAAGCATCCCTGCTCCGGGAATCTCACGTTCGACAACATACTTAGGCATGATGGGTCTCCTCTTGCTCTGAGTTATGGGGTTTTGTGGTGGAGGGCTTCGTTGGACTCGGGATCGTCCATGAAGATGCTCGCCCACTCTGGGTCTTCGCATACTTGTATGCATCGCCAGGAAACAACTCGAAAATTTACGAGGGTTGTCTTACATTTTCCCAGTGCGGTACGTAGCGTCAAGTATGAGCAATACTATCGGACTCCGACATCGTCCGTTACCACGCTTCCCTCTTCCCCTCAATCCCCAGCTTGCGCATCCGGTGCTGGAGCGTGGAGCGGGGGAGGCCGAGCTGGGCCGCGGCGCCTTTGGGGCCGGAGACCACGCCGCGGGTTCGGCGCAGGGTTTCGAGGATATGTTGGCGTTCCAGGTCCTCCAGCCGTGCCGGGCCGTCCGGAGCGGAGCAGGCGGACTCCGGTGGCGTCCGGGGTGAATTGTTTCCGGAGGCGCCTTCCTTGGATGTGGGCTGGAGGCTTTCCAGCTTCTGAACGTCGGCACCCTCTTTGTTCAGGATCTCGCGGATGTCCTCGGTGGTCAATTCCCCGGAAATACAGTTCTGGAGCAGGATCTTGCTTAGAACATTGCGCAGTTCGCGGATGTTGCCCGGCCAGTCATGGTCGAGCAGCTGATTTTTCATCTCCGGTGTCTGACGCATCTTGGGCAGCCCATGCTGGGCGCAAATCTGACTGATGAAGTAGCTAGCCAATATCGGTATGTCCTCGCGGTGTTCGCGGAGCGGCGGGAGTTCCAGCGTGCACGCGGAAAGCCGGTAATAGAAGTCTTGGCGCAGTTTTCCCTGCTCGATGGCTCGTGCAATCCCCACATTGGTCGCCGCCACAAGCCGCGCATCCACGGTCATCGATACACTCTCCCCGACCCGCTCGAAGCACTGATTCTCCAAAACGTGCAGGAGCTTGCTCTGCATTTCCTGACTCAATTCCGCAATTTCATCCAAAAATAGGGTCCCGTCGTGAGCCAGTTCGATCCTGCCGATCCGCTTGGTGGATGCTCCGGTGAACGCGCCTTTGGCGTGTCCGAATATCTCGCTTTCAAACAGGCTCGTGGACAGGGACGGACAGTTGACCCGGACGAAATTCTGCTTGGCGCGCTTGCCGACAGCATGGATGTACCTGGCCAGATGGGTTTTTCCGGTCCCGGTTTCACCCAGCAACAACACCGGGATGTCCAGTTGGGCGATCTTGTTCGCCATGGCCATGAATCGCCGCATCTTGGGACTCTCGAAAATGAAGGTCTCGTTGGCTTCGGGCAGCGCACAGGACAATTGCAAGGGGCTTGGCGTTCCTCCCTGTTCCAGGTGTTCCAGGGCCAGCAGGGCTCCGAGGCAGACGGCCACATATGGGCTGAGTTCCAGAAACAGCTCCATGATTCCGTACAGATTGTCCGGCTTGCGCACAAACGAGCAGTGCAGGGTGCCGACAATCTCGTCGTTGAGGATCAATGGAAAAGCCATGGTCGTGGTCAGTCCGGCCTCGGCCATGGGGTGGAGCACGGATTCGGCGAAATGCTGGGCAATGTCCGTGATCACCACCGGCTTACGCGTGGCGATCACGTGTCCGGCCACGGTGTTCTGCTCCGCCTTGCGCACGGGAGACAGGGAGTTGACCATCGTGCCCTCGGCCGCTGAAAAATAGCTGAGCATTTCGCTGTTGGGGTCGTAGAGATTGATGCACAGGCGGTCAAAAGCAAATTGTTGCTGGAGCAGGCGGGAAAGAGTTTGAAAAAAGGCAGACCGGGACGTAGCCCGGGAAAGTTCCATGACCAGTTCCTTGCTCAAGACATGGGAAACGACGATGCGCTGGGTTTTGCTTTTCTGCATGATCCCCTCTTTTGTGAGAATGGGTCTTCCTGGTTGAATTGCGTGCCCATCCTTACCCATATTCAGGCATGGAAGTCTATATTTGGACAGGCACACCCAGAAAATCATTGCCTTGGCAAACAAAATTAACCAGTAATTTTATATTGTTGGCGAATTCTTGACAGTAATGGTCATCCTGGAATGGTCCTTGCTAGGCATGTTTCCATGATCGACTGAAGGCCGTGCGCCTCGTGACGATTCCTTACTCAAACAAACCATTTCATCCTCAAAAGGAGGCAATCATGCAGATCGGATTCGTCGGTGTTGGACTGATGGGAGGGGGCTTGGCCCGAAACCTGATTCGCGCCGGAAAGGACGTCCTGGTGTTTGACCTGAGCGCCGAGGCCATTCAGCGGACCCTGGACGTGGGAACCACGGGAAAAGCCGCGAAGGCGCTTACCGACCTGGCGGGTTGCGACGTGCTCATCACCAGCCTGCCTTTGCCCCAGCACGTCAAAGGCACGGTGCTTGGAGCGGAAGGGCTCTACGGCAAAATGAAAAAGGGAGCCACGCACATTGAGGTGTCCACCATTGACCCCGGCACCGCCAATGAGTTGAAGGCCGAGGCCGAGAAGCACGGCCTGGGATACATCCAGTGCACCTTGGGCAAGACCCCGGCCCATGCCGAGAAGGCCGAGGAGCCCATGTTCATCGGCGGAGATAAGGCCCTGGTGGACAAGCACGAGGAAATTTTCAAGATCATCGGCATCCCCAGCTACGTCGGCACCATTGACGCCTCCTGCGCCGTAAAGCTGATCTCCAACATGATCGGGATGACCAACATCGCTGTCTTGGCTGAAGGGATTCTGGTCGGGGACAAGGCCGGTCTGGACCGCAAGCAACTGCTGGAACTGCTCACG
>SKYX01000078.1 GCA_007127655.1 Desulfonatronum sp. | reverse complement strand
CCAGGGTGGAGGAGGCCTCGTCAAAGGTGTGGCTGATCTGCTTCATGCTGGTGGAGGCGATCAGGAAGCCCTGGGCGTGGTAGTAGTAGACGTTGCAGATGGCTATCAGGAACACGGTGCCATAAAGCGGATAGATGGGGTTGCCCGGGGAGTTGAAGGCCAGGATGTAGCCCAGCCCCAGAACCATTCCCGGCACGGCCGCCGGAACAATGCACAGAAAATACAGGGGCGAATCCAGCACGGTGCGGAATTTTTCCGTGACGTAGGCCGCCAGGCCCGTGGCCGCCACGCCGACCACCGCGGCCATCAGCCCGATGGAAATGCTGTTCCATAGCGGCTGGATGCCGCCCTGGACGTCGAACCGGTAGTGACGCAAGGAGAGGTCCATCCGGTACGGCCAGAGATGGGTGAAGCTGGCGAAGATCACGATGCCCACCACCGCCAGGATAGCCAGGCTGATCAGCGCCGCGTAGCCGGTGAACAGGGCGTCCCGGAGGCTGTCGGGCCGGACGTCCAGGGGCTGGGAGCCTTCGGAAATCTGGGCGTACCCCCGGCGGTTGACCCATTTCTCAAAGGCCACGGCCACGGCCACCGGAGCCAGGAGCACCATGCCGATGACCGTGCCCAGCTCGAAATTGGCCTGGCCGATGACCTGGTTGTAGACCTCCGTGGCCAGAACGCTGTAGTCCCCGCCCACGACCATGGGATTGCCGAAATCCGTGATCACCAGGGTGAAGACCACGAAGGAGGACGCGATCAGGGCGAAGCGCGTGGAAGGCAGGGTCACGGTCCAGAAGGTGCGCAACGGACCGGCCCCCAGGATGCGCGAGGATTCGTAGAGCCGGTTGTCGGCCAAGGCCAGAGCCGCGGAGAAAATCAGGAAGGCGTAGGGGAAGACGTAGAGCACGCTGGAAATCACGATGCCCCAGTAGCCGTAGATGGAAAAGTCCGTGCCCAGGGTGCGGTTGATCAACCCGTTGCGGCCCAGGAGCAGAACCAGGCCCTGGGCCTGGACCAGGGATGGAGCGAACAGGGGCACCAGGGCGATCAGTCGGAAAAGGTTCCGGAGCGGCATTCGGGTACGCTGCACGGCGTAGGCGAATCCGTAGGCCAGGATCACGGTGATCACCGTGGTCACCACGGTCACCGCGAAGCTGTTGGACACCAGACGCAAGAACCGCTGCGAGCCCATCACCGCCGCGTAGTTGGCCAGGCCGATCCCGTCCGGGGTCTGAAAACTGCGCCCCAGGATGTGTACCAGGGGATAGAGCACAAAGACCAGCAAGGGCACGGCGATGGCCGCGGCCACCAGCACCTTGAGCAGGGGCTCCCAGTTGAACGACACGCCGGGCGCGAGGTTGCCAGTACGTTGGCCTTGCGCGGCTCCGCTCCGGGCCGGTTCCGGGTTCATTGCCACTCCAGCACGCGCACGGACTCGGGCGCCACGGTCACGCACCGGGACATGCCCACCTCCAAGCCCTCGGCCACTCCGTGAACCTCGGCCAAAAGCCGGACACCGGGAAGGCTCGCTCCGTCGGTCCCCACACTTTTGCCCTTCCCGTTATGATGCAGATGCAGGCTCACCCGGGTCAGGTTGCCCAGCCGCGTGATGTGCTCCACCACGGCATGCAGGCGACACCGGGCGTCCTGCTCCGCCAGAAGCCGGATATCCTCCGGACGAACCCCCACGATGGTGGGCGTTGTCCCGGCAGGCCGACCGTTTTCCGGCACCGGCAGACCCAGGTCCGCCGGGACGAGGTTCATTCGGCCGATGAACTCGGCCACAAACCGGTTTTTCGGCCGACGGTAGAGATCCATGGGCGTCCCGGCCTGCATCACCCGCCCGTTCTTCATGACCACGACCTTGTCCGCCATGGTCAGGGCCTCCTCCTGGTCATGGGTGACCATGATCGTGGTGATGCCCAGGCGCTGTTGCAGTTCCCGGATTTCCACGCGCAGCTCCTCGCGGACCTTGGCGTCCAGGGCCGAGAGCGGCTCGTCCAGCAGGAGCACCGCGGGTTTCGGGGCCAGGGCCCGGGCCAGGGCGATGCGCTGCTGCTGGCCGCCGGAAAGCTGGTGCGGATGCTTCCCGGCCTGGTCATTGAGATGCACCAGGCTGAGCATCTCATCCACCCTCCGGGCAACGTCCTTCTTGGACCAGCCGCGGCATTCCAGGCCGTAGGCCACGTTGGCCGCGATGGTCATGTTCGGGAACAGGGAATAGGACTGGAAAACCACCCCGAAGTTGCGGTTGCGGGCCGGAACCCGGGACAAGTCCCGGCCATCCAGGGACAGTTCCCCGGCGTCGTGCGGCTCCAGCCCGGCGATGACCCGCAACAGGGTCGTCTTCCCGCACCCCGACGGCCCGAGAAAACAGACCAGGGAACCGTTCCCGATGGAAATGGAAACATCGTCCAGGGCCTTCAAGTCGCCGAATCGTTTGGTCACATTCCGAATATCCAAGGGCATCGCGTCACCTCCATCTCTGGATAGACAACTCCCCGCGACCTTCTGAATTGTGCATGGAGGCCGCGCGGTGCAGGCATTATCTTGTTTTCCTGGTCCAAAACCTCGGAAAGTGTTTCCACTCGACAAACTTTCCCGAGTGGCGTTCTGCAATCCCGAAGGGGTTTGGTCGTAAAGCCGGTGATTTGAACCACCGGCAGGTGCGTTGTACGGATTGAGTCCTGGAGGGACGACGTTATTACTTGAAATTGCTAAAAAATGTCGTCCCTTCAGGACTTCAAATCGCTTTATATTCCGGTAGTTGAAACCACCGTCTCTACGATGTCTCCCCTTCAGGGAGCTGGAACTGGCAACCAATACACCTTTCATGCTCAACGGACGAAAACAGTGCCCATAGGAGAAAGATTATTCCCCCGTGAACCCCGTGTCCCCCGTGGTTCAATCTTCAACGATTTTGACTCCACAAGATGTCGCTGTAGCTTAGCGCTCCAGCTTGTCCTGCCACTGCTGAAGAATCCGGTCTCGGTTCTGAGCGGACCAGCCGAAATCCATGTCCACCATCACCGTGCCGATGTCCGCGGGCAGACCGGCCTTGCGAAAGGACTCCGGCATGGAACCGCCGCTGACCGTGACGATTTCCTTCCACTTGTAGTACTCGTCCACCGCCGCCTCGCTGACCGTCCAGTCCAGGAACCGCTTGGCCGCTTCCTTGTTCTTGGATGACTTCATCAACCCGGAGGCTTCCAATTCGTTGCCGGCCCCTTCGGCGGGAATGACCATGGTGATGGGATAGCCTTCGTCGATGTTCTTGATGGCCCGCAGGGCAAAGGAGGCCCCCACGGCGAATTCCCCGGCGCTGGCCACGTTGCAGGGCCGGGAACCGCTCT
>SKYX01000071.1 GCA_007127655.1 Desulfonatronum sp. | reverse complement strand
TCCGCGGCCACCATGCAAACCGGAGGAGGAGTGGGCGGAGCCCTGTACGCCAGGGTCCGGGAAGAGGCCAAGGCCTTGGAGCTGACGGGAGTATTCTTCGAGTGCCTGCCCGATGATCCGGCCTTGTGCGCGGACCCCTCAATCTTGCGCCAAAACAAGGCCCGACTGCGATTTTACGAGCGCTTCGGGGCCAGGCCCATCGTCGGCACGGCCTATGAAACGCCGCTCAAGCCGGAGGACACGTGTCCGCCGTATCTGGTGGCCGACCTCTTGGGCCGGAATAAACCGTTGCGCCGCCGGGAAGCCCAAAAGGTCGCCAGCGCCGTCCTGGAACGGAAATACGCCGGAAGCTGCCCGCCGGGCTACGTGGACATGGTCGTGGCCTCATTCCAGGACGACCCGGTCCGCATCCGCGATCCACGATACGTCAACGCGGACGCGGACCGACAGACCTTTCCGACATGGCCGGAAGGAGCCGTGTTTCAGCAGGACAAAAGCATTGCCCTGGTGGTCAACGACCAACACGACATCCATCACGTCCATGAACGAGGGTATGTGGAAGCACCGGTACGTATCCGCTCCATTCTCAAGGCCATCGAACCTCTGGGCCTGTTTCAGCGCATCAAGGTGCGCCATTTCGGCGAGGAGCATATCCTGGCCGTGCATGACCGGCAGCTTGTGGAGTACATCAGGCGGGCCTCCGCGCTGCTGAAGCCCGGCGAATCGGTCTATCCCTATGTTTTCCCGATCCGCAACAGCACCAGGCCGCCCAAGGAATTGCCGGTTCGGGCCGGATATTTCTGCATTGACACCTTTACGCCCATCAACCGGAACGCCTTTCTGGCAGCCAAGCGGGCCGTGGACTGCGCCCTGACCGCGGCCCAGGCCCTGCGCGAAGGCTACCGCACCGCCTACGCCCTGGTGCGGCCTCCGGGACATCATGCGGAGCGACGTGTTTTCGGGGGGTTCTGCTATTTTAATTCCGCCGCCGCGGCGGCTCAGAGCCTGAGCCGACACGGTCGGGTGGCGGTGCTGGACATCGACTATCATCACGGCAACGGCACCCAGGATATCTTCTCTCATCGCCCGGACGTGCTCACCGTCTCCCTGCACGGCCACCCCCGCTTCGCGTATCCGTACTTCAGCGGGTATGAGGAAGAAAAAGGAGAAGGACCGGGCGAGGGATTCAACCTGAACATCGCCCTCCCAGATACACTTGACGGCGAGGGGTACAGGGAGGCCTTGGCCAAGGCTCTGCGCCGGATCAGCAAGTTCGCGCCCCGGACCTTGGTGGTGGCTTTGGGACTGGACCCGGCCAAGGGCGATCCCACCGGGACCTGGGGGCTGACCGCCAGGGACTTCGAGCGGAACGGACGAATGATCGGTGAACTGCGCCTGCCGACCCTGGTGGTCCAGGAGGGCGGCTACCGCATCCGCTCCCTGGGAACCAACGCCAAGCACTTTTTCCTCGGCCTGGCCGCCGGGCTCTTCAGCCGATAGCCCGCTCCCGATCCTTCCGCACGAGCAATCCACGACAAGGCGTCAACCCGCTTCATCCCGTTCCTCCCAGGTCAGGTCGGCCTGAAAGACCTGTTGTCCATCCGCTCCGCGCCGTCCGACGACGACCATTCGGTCCGTATTCCGGTTTTCCGCCACTCCATGAAGAGAGACGGTCTCACCACGCAGGGTTTCGGCCAGATAGTCGATGCGGATGGAGCGGACTTGGCGGCGTTCATGGTGCTCTTGGTCAAAGCTGTCCAGAATCCAGCGGACGTAGGCCGCGTTGTTGACGTGTCGGTTCACGTCCAAGTCGCTGTAGGGCACCATGAGCCGCCCCAATTCCGGCATTTCGGCCACAGCAGGCTGCTTTTCCAGGACGTCGCCCTCTACGTCCGGCTCGTCGGGCAGTATGAGGTGCTCCAGAAACGGGCCGGGGCGGACCGGTCGATGCTTCGCGTCCAGGATCACCCAGGCCGAGATGCCGGAACCGAAGTCCGCGCCACCAGGGTCCAGCAGGCGAAAATGGCGCAGCGCGAACAGCCGACGCACCCCCTGGGGCCAGGTGCGGACCACAAATTCCCTACCCCAGGCCGGATAGCGCCGGACGCGCATCCAGCAGCGCGAAAGCACCCAGAAGCAGCCTTGCGCCTCCAAAATTTCCCGACCCACGCCGAGATCGCGGGCATGGTGGCCAGCCGCCTCTTGGAAACAGCCGAACAGGGCGTCCAGACGGGCCAGGCCGAACATGTCCGCCTCACTGGTCCGCACCCGGAAGGATTCCGTCCAGACCGACCGGCTCATTTGGCTTTCGCCTGAGCTTCTGCCTGGGCGAGGATGTCTTTCAAGGCCCCTTCCAGCAGCCCGAACTGAAAGACGAAGCCAGCGTCGGTCAGGGCCTTGGGCACGATTTTCGCCCCTTGCAGCACGACCTGGGACACTTCGCCCAGAGCAAGTTTGACGGCGAAGCCCGGAACCGGAAAAATTGTCGGCCGACGCAGCAGCCCTCCCAGGGCCCGGGTGAAATACGTATTTGTGGCGGCCTGAGGCGCGCAACAGTTCACCGGGCCGGCCAGCTCGCCGTGCAGGGCCATGAACTCCAAAGCTCGGCACAAATCAAGCACGTGAATCCACGGGAACCACTGCTCGCCGCTGCCCAGGCGTCCGCCCAAGCCCTTGCGAAAGATGGGAAGCAGTTGGGCCATGGCGCCGCCATCCGGCCCCAACACGGTCCCGAACCGCGCAATGACCACACGAACCCCGAACCCGCGCGCTTTTTCCGCTTCCTTTTGCCACGCCTGGGCCACCTCGGCCAGAAAACCCGCTCCCTGAGGTCCGTCCTCGGCGAACTCGCCCTTGGAATCCAGAGGATAGTACCCCACGGCGTTGGCGTTGATCAGGATCTTTCCGGAACCCTGTTCACCGGCCAAAGCCTGCACGGCCATGCGCGTGGACTGAACCCTGGATTCCAGAATTTCTTTTTTCGTCACGGCGTTCCAGCGGGTCATGATCGACCGGCCAACCAGGTTGATCACCACGTCCGCCTGACCGGCCCGGGCTTGCCAATCACCGGGTTGCATCGGGTCGCCGGTAACTGCCCGGCACCCGGTTGGAAGCCGCTCCAGACTTTTCGAACTCCGCCCCAAGGCCTCCACGGCTTGGCCTTGTCGCAGCAGCCATTCGATCAAGTGCTTGCCGACAAACCCGGTTCCTCCCAGAATGAAAAACTGCATGGTTCCTCCCAATGTTTTGGTTCCTATTTCGTGACGCGCCGGTTCCCAGACGCGTATACGGGCGCGTACGGAATACCTTCGTGGGCCAGCAGGTATTGTTTCAAATCCAAGCCAGGTCCAAAGCCTGTCAAGTGCCCGGAGCGACCCAGCACCCTGTGGCAGGGAATCAGCAGGGGCCAGGGGTTGCGGGCCATAACCCGGCCAACGGCTCTGGCGGCCTTGGGATGTCCGCATAGCGCGGCCAGGCGGCCGTAGCTGAGCCAAGTCCCGGCCGGCAAAACGCGCAAGCGCCGTAAAACCTCCCAAGCAAAATCGCTCAACCTTTCTCCGGCCAACGGGACTTCGGGCCAAGCCGGATCCTCCTTGGCCAGGTAGCGTTCCAAGCTTTCCTGGAACGGCTTGCCCCATGCAGTGGCCATCACGGACTCCAAGGGATCGCCTGGAGCGTCCAACGCAGAGGTTCCGGCCCCAGCAACCTGGATTCCCGACCAGCCCAGACCTATGGATTCCAACCGCCCCTCCCTCCACGTCAGGCGCAAAAAGAGGGGATCGACCCGGATGAGATCACAGATTCGCATGATGGCATCTCTCTCTTCAAGAAGTTCCGTCCGGCATAGGCATTTGCCAGGGAAACACCAGTCCGCTTCGACCTTGTCGCGAATCCTGGGCCTCCATGCGCCGCCACAGGGTCTCGAGAACGTCCCGCTTGTCCGCGGCCCACACCGGGGCCAGCAGTTCACCTGGCTGAGGATCCGCGTTCAGGCGGTGCACGATGATGTCCGCCCGGAGCAGTTCCAGACCTGCGATAACGGCTTGGACATAGGCGTCCCTGGTCGGGGGGACATACCCTCCTCCGCGCCAGTTCTGTTCCAAGGCGCTGCCCTTGGCCACGAAAAGGTTGTGGAACTTGATCCCCGCGACGGGCAGCTGATTCACCTGGGCGATGGTTGCCAGAAAATCGGCGTCGCTTTCGCCTGGCAGTCCGTACATGACATGGACGCAGACCAGCAGCCCCCTGTCATGGGCCTGTTCCACGCACCGGGCGAAACAGGCGAAATCATGACCTCGATTGATGCGGTGCAAGGTTCGATCATTGGCGGATTGCAGCCCGATGTCCAGCCAGACTTCAGGAAGGTCCAGATCCGCGATACAGTGCAGTTTCTCGGCGTCCAGACAATCCGGCCGGGTGCCCAGACCGACCAGGCGAACGCCGGGCAGTCCGGCCAGTTCCTTCACCAACCGCCGGACCCGGCTCAACGGGCCGTAGGTGTTGGAAAAGGATTGCAGATAGGCCCAAAAAGCGACCGTCTTGTATTTTTGCTCCAAATGTCGGGTCCAGGAAATCCATTGTTCGTGCAGGGACAGGCCGTGACCGAACAACCCGGTGCCCGAGCCGGACGGATTGCAAAACAGGCAACCTTCCCGGGAAAGGGTCCCATCCCGATTCGGACAGGTGGAGCCGGCGTCCAAGGGAATTTTTCGCACCTGGACACCGTATTTTGCCCGCAAATAGGCAGAAAGAGAATTATAACGGGGAGAGTGCATGGTGGATCGCCCTGGGAACACTTCGGGGCGTGGGCGCGAAGGCGGTTCGCTGCCTTGCTTGCACCCATCATATTTGCTATCTTCTTCGACTTTGCGCGCTTGTCGCGGCCTCATCCTATATTATCCCCAAGCGAGGGTCTATGTCGAGAATTCTGGATATCCTGCTGGGCCCGTTTTCCAGCGATTTGGCGATTGACTTAGGTACCGCCAACACCTGCGTCTACGTCAAGGGCAAGGGCATCGTGCTCCGCGAACCCTCCGTGGTCGCCGTGAAAAAGGACAACCGCGGCCAGAACAAGGTCTTGGCCGTAGGAGCCGAGGCCAAGCGGATGCTCGGCAGGACCCCCGGAAACATCGAGGCCATCCGCCCCATGAAGGACGGAGTCATCGCGGACTTCGAGATCACCGAAGCCATGCTCCGCCACTTCATCTCCAAGGTCCACAACCGCCGTCACCTGATCCGCCCGCGGATCATCGTCTGCGTGCCCACGGGCATCACCCAGGTGGAAAAGCGAGCCGTACGCGAGTCTGCTCAAAGCGCCGGGGCGCGGGAAGTCTACCTGATCGAGGAGCCGATGGCCGCGGCCATCGGCGCCAACCTGCCCGTCACCGAGCCGACTTCCAACATGGTCGTGGACATCGGCGGCGGCACCACCGAAGTTGCCGTGATCTCCCTTTCCGGCGTGGTCTACAGCAAATCCGTGCGCATGGGCGGAGACAAGATGGACGAGTCCATCATGCAGCACCTGAAACGAAAATATAACATGCTCATCGGAGAGAGTTCCGCGGAGAAGATCAAGATGCAGCTCGGTTCGGCCTATCCGTTGGACAAGGAAGAAGAAATGGAGGTCAAGGGACGGGATCTGGTCACGGGCATTCCCCAGAATATCCTGATCACGTCCGAGGAGGTCCGCAAAGCCTTAGCCGACCAGGTGGACGTCATCGTCCAGGCGGTGCGCATCGCCCTGGAGCAGACCCCTCCCGAACTTGCCGCAGACATCGTCGACCGCGGCATTGTCTTGACCGGAGGCGGTGCCCTGCTCCGCGGGCTGGACCACCTGTTGCGCGAAGAAACCTCGTTGCCCATAACCGTTGTCGACGACCCGCTTTCCGCGGTGGTGCTTGGCTCCGGCAAAGCACTGGACAGCCTGGACATTTTGCGAGAGGTAACCATCGATTAGCCTTTTCTTCGTCCGCTCCAAGCGATTCATAGCCTTTCTGCTCCTGCTCATCTTTCTGCTACTGAGCATTTACACATGGAACTGGCGTACCGGTGTCCTGGACGGGATCACGGGAAATACCGGCCTGGAAATAGTGGCCTGGATTTCGTTTCCCCTACGATGGACCAGGGAACAGGTCCGTTCCACATGGGATTCTTACGTTAACCTGGGAGAGGTGCGCCAGGAGAATGAACGGCTGTGGGTCAAGGTCACGGATCTTTATCTGCAATTGTCCCGGTTGCATGAGGAGGCCGCTGAGGTCAACCGCCTGCGACACCTTCACAATTTCCAGCCGCCCGAGGACTGGACTCTGGAAGGCGGACGGGTGGTGGCCGCGCGATTCGGACCGCACGCCGTGGTGGAATCTTTGCTGGTGGACAAGGGAACCTGGGTCGGCGTTGTTGAAAACACCCCCGTGATCACCCCGCTGGGAGTCGTGGGGCGAGTGTTGCGGGGTTCCCCCTCCTTTTCCAATGTGCTCTTGATCACCGATCCGAACAGCAAAGTGGCGATCATGGGTCGCGACCACCGCACGCAAGGCATCTTGGTGGGCAATGGGCCGCAACGGGAACTGCAAATGCAATACGTCCCGTTGAACGACCTGCTCCAGGAGGGTGAAATTCTCGTCACCTCCGGCATGGACGGCATTTTCCCCAAGGGGTTGCCTGTGGCCCGGGTCCAGCGCATCGAGCGGCCCAGCACCTCTCTGTTCCAGGTAGTGGAAGCCGCGCCGCTCGTGGACTTGCGCAACCTGGAGGAAGTATTCCTGATGCTGAACCTTACCCAGGCCATCGAAGAATAGACGTGCTTTCCGTCATCGGCGTGACCCCGATACGCGTTTTTTGGGTCGTCTTTTTCGTTTTGGCGGTTTGGCTCCAACTTTTTTTTTCCGGAACGGACTTCTTCGTGCCCGGTATCATTCTCTGCCTGCAGCGTGAACGATTCAGCCATGTCCTCGCGCTGGTCCTCCCGGCGCTTCTGATCCAGGAAGGCTCTGGGGCCCTGGTGTTCGGGGCCGGAATCCTGCGCTACGGGGGCCTCGTCGGGATGTTCCTGGTCGGCCGCGGTCTGTTCGAAGCCCGCAGTCCGGTCTTTATCCTGTTGTTGGCCGTCGCCTTCGCCCTCACGCAAATGATCATCCTGCATACCATGGCCAGCCTCCAGTCCATGAACATCCAAGGGCAGCGCCTGTTCTTGGAAAGTTTGGCCATGTCCGCGATGATAATACTGGGCTGGTGGCTCCTGGACGCCGTTTACCGCTTCATCTCCCGCCATGCATCTCAATCGTGACGCCGAATCTCACCAGTCTTCGAAGAGCGGCCTGCTGTTTCTCCAGCTGCTGGTGCTGGGAATATTCGTCGTCTTCACCCTGCGTTTCTGGTATCTGCAACTGCATCGAGGGCAAGAGTTCGCGGACCGGGCCGAAAATAACCGCATCCGCCAGCAGCAGGTTTACGCTCCTCGAGGCCTAATCAGGGACCGCAACGGCTTGTTGTTGGCCATGAACGAACCGGCCTACGCCCTGGCCATCGTTCGCGAGGACTCCCGGGACATCCCGGCGGCCCTTCGACGGATCAGCGACTGGCTGGATATGGACCTCGACCTTCTCCAGGAAACCTTTGAAAAAGGGCGCCCGAGAATCCGACGGTTTGAGCCGCAAATCCTCGTCCATTCCCTGTCCTTCGAGCAATTGGCCACCATCGAAGCCAACACCGTGACCTGGCCGGAACTGAAGATCGTCACCAAGCCGAGACGCTTTTATCCCCAGGGCCTATTGCTGGCCCACGTCATCGGATACGTAGCCGAGGCCAACGAGCAGGAAATGATCGCCGATCCGGAGCTGACCTTGGGTGACAGCGTGGGCAAGAAGGGCATCGAGTTCACCATGGAAAGAACCCTGCGTGGAAGCAAGGGGCTGCGCCAAGTGGACGTGGACGTTGCCGGGCGTCAGCTGGGGACCACCTTGCTCATTCCTCCTGAAGCCGGAGGCGATGTTCGGCTGAGCATCGACCTGGAACTGCAGGAGTTCGTCGACCAAGCCTTGGGCGAACATGTCGGTTCGGTGATCGTCATGGAAGCCGATACCGGTCAGGTCTTGGCCCTTGTCAGCAAACCGGCCTTCGACAACAACATGTTCGTCTCCGGGTTAAGCCACGCGGACTGGGCCCTGCTCCGGGACAATCCCGCCCATCCGTTGCAGAACCGAGCCATCCAGAGCGCGTACCCCCCGGGCTCAGTATTCAAGTTGGTTATCGCTGGAGCCGCGCTGACACACCGCATCGCCGCTCCCACGGACCGGGTCTTCTGCTCCGGGGGGCTCCGGTTGGGCAACCGCTTGTTCCGCTGCTGGCAACGAAGCGGGCACGGCTGGATGGACATGAATCAGGGTCTGGTCCAATCCTGCGACGTTTACTTCTACACTCTCGGGGACAAACTCGGCGTGGACCGGATGCACCCCCATTCCGTGGAAAGCGGGTTTGGTGTGCGCACCGGCATCGACCT
The DNA here is from genome assembly GCA_007127655.1 of Desulfonatronum sp. Classification (GTDB taxonomy): domain Bacteria; phylum Desulfobacterota; class Desulfovibrionia; order Desulfovibrionales; family Desulfonatronaceae; genus Desulfonatronum. Next base: position 3,874 of record SKYX01000071.1, on the reverse strand, counting down.
GCCCCACGAGTCGATGGGCCTGGTTCCCAGCCGCGATTGGAAGCGCCGCCGCTTTAACGAACCTTGGCACGGGGGAGAAAACCTGAACATGTCCATCGGGCAAGGCTACATGTTGACCACGCCGCTGCAGGTGGCCAGATACACCGCGGCCCTGATCAACGGGGGCAGACTGCTCAAGCCTCAGCTCCTGGCCGACGCGTCTCCGGATATCCTGGGGGAGCTGCCCTTGCAGGCCGGGTATCGGGAATTCCTGGTCCAAACCATGGTCAACACCGTCGAAGAGTCGCGAGGCACAGCGCGGCGGATCGCCAAGCCCGGCGTCCGCCTCGGGGCCAAGACCGGAACGGCCCAGGTGGTTCGGTTGATGAGCGAATTCGAACGAGCCGATCTCAAGGATATTCCGTACCACTTCCGTGACCACGCCTGGATGAATTCCTTCGGCCAGAGGGACGGACGCAGTTACGTCATCACGGCCATGGTCGAACACGGCGGCGGCGGCGGCTCCACCGCCGGGCCGATCATCAAGTCTATTTACGACTACCTGTTCTCTGATCCCCTGCCCCCCCTAGAAATGGACGAAGCCCGTGACCCTGGTTGATCGCCGCTTGATCACCCACTTTGATTGGGCCTTGGCCGGCTTCGCCATGGCCCTGTTCGCAGTGGGAGTCGTCAACCTCTACTCCGCCAGTGGGTTCCGGATGGAAGAGGGCATCACCTTGACCTCTTTTTATCGCAAGCAACTCTACTGGGGCATGATTGGCCTGGGTGGAATGATCGCCTTCCTGGTCTTTGATTATCGCCACTTGCGGATGCTGGCCTGGCCATTGTTCGTGGCCACAGTGCTCGCCCTGGTCGCAACCCTGCTTTGGGGCAAAACCATCATGGGGGCCCGACGCTGGCTGGATCTAGGCCTGTTCAACTTCCAGTCCAGTGAATTCGCCAAAATTTCCCTGCTGATCCTCGCCGCCAAGCTGCTTTCCCGTGACCAGGGCAAGCTTGGCTGGAGCCAGCTTCTGATTCTCGGCGCCATCGGTCTTGTTCCGGCGCTCCTTGTGATCAAGCAGCCGGACCTCGGCTCTGCCGTTACCCTGTTGCTGATCCTGGGCGGCATGGCCATGTTCCGCGGGATCCGCGGCTCGGTGCTCAAAGTGGCGGCTCTACTCGTTCCGGCGGCCCTTCCCCTGGGCTGGCACTTGCTGCACGACTACCAGCGCCAGCGCATTCTCGGCTTTCTGGACCCAGGCAATGATCCGCTGGGCGCTGGATACCATATTATCCAATCGCAGATCGCGGTGGGCTCCGGGCAACTCTGGGGCCGGGGCTTTTTGGAGGGAACCCAGAGTCAATTGCGATTTTTGCCGGAAAAGCATACTGACTTCGCATTGGCTGTGTTCGGGGAGGAATGGGGATTTATCGGCTGCCTGGTCCTCTTGATTCTGATTTCCCTGTTTCTTTTGAGCATCATCCGAACCGCGGCCGAAGCCAAGGACGGATTCGGCTGCTATCTGGCTGTGGGTATTTTCTTCTACTTTTTCTGGCAAATACTCATCAACATAGGCATGGTGCTGGGATTGATGCCCGTGGTGGGCATCCCCCTTCCGCTGATCAGCTACGGAGGCACGTCGACCATGACCAGCTTTTGTTTGATCGGCCTCGTGCTCAACATTTCCATGCGCCGCTTTTTTTTCAAGAAATAATCAACCCTGAGAGCATCAATCCATGTGTGCACTCTTTTCAAAAGACTCCAATAAAGGAACTCCAGCCATGGCCAAAGATGAGATCAACGCCTTCCTGGGCTCCGGAACGTCGTACGAAGGGAAACTTCACTTTCAAGGAGCAGTCCGCATCGACGGCGCCTTTCTCGGAAAAATCGATTCCCAAGGCACCCTGATCGTTGGACAAGACGCCAAGATCGACGGCGAAATCACCGTGGGCAGCCTGATCCTCAGCGGCCTGCTCAAGGGAAGCGTCACCGCGGAGGACAAAATCGTCCTGCATAAGACGGCCCGTCTGCAAGGTTCGTTACGCGCTCCGACCTTGATCATCGAGGAAGGAGCGATTCTGGACGGCGACGTGGTGATGTCCACAACCGCCACCGAGACCGTCGCCGAACTCCCAATGCCTCGGGAAGATAGCGAATCATCTTCTTGAGCTACTCAGAGTACATGGAAAAAATGAAAACCTTTTGACAGAGAACGTAAAATTCGTTAAAGGCCGTTTGGCTTGCACTAAAATTCACATACTCACCCGGAGGGCAGACTATGATTGATGTCAACATTTCCATGCTCATTCAGCTGATCAACTTCTTCATTGTTCTGGCTGTGCTCAACGCCATCCTCTATCGACCCATCCGGGCGGTCATCAAGAAGCGCGCCCAACGCATGTCGGCGCAGCTCCACGACGTGGAGAACTTCACGGCTCAAGCTGAGGAAAAAATGGCGACCTATACCGGTGCTCTGAGCGCCGCCCGGCAGCAAGGGGTGGAAGTCCGCCTCTCGCTCAAGGCTGAAGGGTATCAGGAAGAGGCCACGCTTTTGGACGAGGCCAGCAAGTCCGCGGCTCAAGATTTGAAGGCGGCTCGAGATGAGGCGGCGTCGCAGGTGCGCGCCGGCAAGAAGACCTTGACGTCCCGAGTCGACGGGTACGCCCGGCAGGTCACGGAGAAAGTCGTCGGCTGGGCCGTGTAACCGCAATCAATCGCAAGGAGGGCTTGGAGTTGAAACGCAACGTGGTTATTTTTATCACGGCTGTCCTGGTGCTGGTAAGCATTGGTTTGTTCTGGGCATCCGCTGGTGTGGACGCAATGGCGAAATGGAGAGATCTCGCTTGGCGAATCATCAACTTTATCATCTTTGTCGGAATCCTTTACTGGGCCGCCGGAAAGCGCATCGGCCAGATGCTCATCTCCCGGCGGGAGAAAATTCGGGACGATTTCATCGACCTGGATCAACGCCGCACCGAAGCTGATAAAAAATTGCAAGAAGTCGAAGCTCAGATCAAGGACCTGGAGGCCGAGCGCGAAAGGGTGCTTGTCGACTTCCAGAGCCAGGGAGAGGCGCTGAAGCAGACCATCATTGCCCAGGCGCAGGAAAAAGCGGCGCAGATCAAGGCTCAGGCCGAAGCGGCCGCAACCCAGGAATACAAGCTGGCAACTGAACGACTCCGCGAGGAACTGGCCGACATGGTCGTGGAAACCGCCGAGAAAATGATCCAGAGCCAGTTGACCAAAGAAGGCCATGAAAAATTGATCCAACAATCCTTAACAAGGGTGGTGCTGCATTGATTGGAAACATCGTGGCGCGCAGATACGCCCGGGCACTCTTCTCCTTGGGTGTAGCCCAGGGGGACGCTGAACTTGTCGCTTACGGCAAGGACCTCACCGGGTTGGCGAAGGCATTGAACGACTCGCCTCAGTTAGACCGCATATTTCGCAATCCCGTCTTCAAGGTGGAAGAAAAGAAGGCTGTGGTCAACGCGATTCTTTCAAAGATCAAGGCCAAGCAGATGATCGTCAACTTCTGTTACCTGCTGGCGGACAACAACAGACTAGGGTTTCTGGCGGACATCCAGGCCTACTACGCCGAGTTGCTGGATGAGCACCAAGGTGTGGCCCGAGGGCGGATGACCACGGCCATCAACCTGGAGCCGGAAATTCAGAAAAAGCTCAAGAAATCGCTGGAGGAAAAGACCAGCCGCCAGTTGATTCTCGATTATGCCGTGGACCCGCAAATATTAGGGGGACTCGTGTTGAAAATTGGGGACAGGGTACTGGATGCCAGCCTTCGGGCCCAACTGGTCGCGATGAAAGAAACCATCAAGAGGGGTGAGTAACGGCCATGCAGATCAAAGCAGATGAAATCAGCAAAATTATTGA
>SKYX01000215.1 GCA_007127655.1 Desulfonatronum sp. | reverse complement strand
TGAACTGATGAAAACATCACCTTGTGGAAATTACGTCGCACACAATGAAGAAATTTAATATTTTTGAGCATTCGCAGTACCCAAGGCAGGTTGTGAAGCATGGATTTTCCTGGCCGGCGTTTTTTTTCGGCTTGTTCTGGATGCTTGCCAAAGGGCTCTGGAAATTCGCTGGCATGTGGTTCGCCATCCTGGTGTTGATGATTTTCGTTGAAAACGCCGTGAAGTCCATGGAGTTCCATGCATGGTTGAAGACCTTCGCGGATTTCGGGATCATCTGCGTCTATGTGACTATCATGTTGATCCCGGCGCTCAAGGGCAATGAATGGCGAGCCAGGAAGTTGGTTGACAAGGGGTACGTCTGGAAGGGGACCGTGGAGGCCTCGACGCCGACCCAAGCCATGAAGATGCAGCAAGATTCCTGATTACCTGACGATATTTCCCAACCCCCCCTCCTGTTGCGACGCCCGATCAAGGACCGTGTCCTTGATCGGGCGTCGCTTTTTCGTTCGCCTGTCGACATCCTCAACTGGAATGAGCCCTTACTTCATCCGGTCCGATCGTTCCCACGCTCCAGCGTGTCCGATCGTTCCCACGCTCCAGCGTGGGAACGCAGCCTTGGGCGCTCCAGCGCCCCGTAACGGCTCGGCGTGAGCAGTCAATTCCGACAACCAAGACTACTCGGGAGAGTTCCGCGTAACGAAAATGCACCAAATGTTCGAGAAAAACTAAAAAGCAGCGTTTCACCGGAATTCATTTCGCGACGTTGGAGCGTCGGGAGTTGCGTTCCCACGCAGGAGCGTGGGAACGATCGACAGGCAAGATGCCTGGGCTACCCAAGACGGCAACTGTGCTCAAGCGTCAACCTGTTCTGGACTATCCCCCATTTTTCACATGCAACCATAAAAAACGCACCATGCCAGACTGGCATGGGCAAAAGGGAAGGGCTGTCGTGAACATTGTGCGTCGAATGTATGACTGGGTTCTGAGTTGGGCCGCGACTCCGTATGGGGCAGCGGCTCTTTTCGTGTTGGCGTTTTTCGAGTCCTCGTTCTTTCCCATTCCTCCGGATCCCTTGCTGATCGCCTTGATCCTCGGAGCCAGGGCCAAGGCGTTCCGGTTCGCCGCGGTCTGTTCCGTTGCTTCGGTCTGCGGGGCGATGCTGGGATATGCCATCGGCCACTATTCCTGGTGGACTCTCAGCGGTGAATTTACCGCTCTGGCTCAGTTCTTTTTCAACACCGTTCCGGGGTTCACGGTGGAAAAGTTCGCCATGGTCCAAGGGCTGTTCGAGACCTGGAACTTTTGGATCATTTTCACCGCCGGGTTCACGCCTTTGCCTTACAAGGTGTTCACCATCGCCGGTGGCGCCTTCGACATCTCCCTGGTTCCCTTCATCCTGGCCTCCCTGGTGGGACGCTCGGCCCGGTTCTTCCTGGTGGCCTGGCTGATCTGGCGCTTTGGCGCACAGATCACCACGTTCATCGACAAGTACTTCAATCTATTGGCGGTGCTGTTCACGGTTTTGCTGGTCGGTGGGTTCGTGGTGTTGAAGATGGTTTAGGGGGAGAGGGCTGAAAGCTGAGGGCTGAGACCTGAGGGTTAAGGAATGAAGAAGGTGAGAGGGCAGTGGAGCTGACAAGCGAGAGGGAGGGGGATTGTGGAGAAGGTCAAGGGGTATATCAATGCCAATGATCGGCTGGCCCAGTTTTTAGGGATCGAGATCGTGGACATCGGGCCGGGGACGGCCACGGCCAGGATGACCCTGGCCGAGGAGCATACCAACAGCCTGGGCATGGCCCACGGTGGAACCCTGTTCACCCTGGCGGACCTGGCCTTTGCCGCGGCCTGCAACTCCCACGGCAACGTGGCCTTGGGGGTGCAGGTGAGCATTCATTACCACCGGCCCGTGTCCTCAGGCGTCCTGACCGCCGAGGCCAGGGAGCTGACCCAGGGCGGGAGAATGGCCAGTTATCTGGTGGAAGTCCGCGATGAATCCGCCAACCTGGTGGCCTCGTTTCAGGGGCTGGCCTACCGGAAAAAGGATCCGCTTCCTTGCTAAACCATCCCAAGGGCGGAACGGTTCCGCCTCCCCCTCCGAAAAAGATCAACTTCGATCCCACCTCCTCGCCCACCAAGGCCATCTGGCGGTTGGCCTGGCCCCAGGTGGTGATGATGCTCTTCCATTTCCTGATTGGGTTCGTGGACGTCTGGGTGGCCGGGCGGATCAGCCGGGACGTGCAGGCCAGCATGGGCATGGTCAGCCAGTCCTTTTTCATCTTTTTAGTGGTGGCCATTGCCGTAAGCAACGGGACCGTTGCCACCATCAGCCAGTCCTACGGCGCGGGTCTGATTCATCGGGTCCAACGCTACGTGGGCCTCAGCCTGCAAACAGCGGCGGTCTTCGGCGCGGGCCTGCTGGTCTTCGGTTATGCTTTTCAGGGAACCCTGATCCGGATTCTTCAGACTCCGGAAAGCATGCTGCCGATCATGACCTATCTGCTCAGTGTCTATCTGTTGATCCTGCCTGCCTATTATCTCTTCATCATCGGCAACGCCATCCTGCGGGCCCAGCAACTGGTCCTGTATCCCCTGTATTGCATGATGCTGGTGGCCGGGCTGAATACCTTCGGGGACTTCGCCCTGGGGCTGGGGATGTTCGGGTTTCCGAATCTGGGATACAAGGGACTGGCCTGGAGTACCTTCGGCTCAGTCCTGGCCGGCGGGCTCTTCAATGTCTGGATTCTGCGCCGTAGAGGGCTTCTGGTACGCAGAAGCTTCGCCCCCTGGAAATGGATTCGGTGCGCCTTTCCCTACCTGTTCCGGGTGGCCTGGCCCGCCGGGGTGATGCAGCTGGTCTGGCGTTCGGCCTACATCACCCTGTTCTCCATCACCGCCAGCCTGCCCGAGGGCAGCGTGGTGGCCCTGGCCGGGATGAGCGCCGGGATGCGCGTGGAATCGCTGATGTTCCTGCCCGGCTTCGCCTTCAATTTCACGGCCGGAATCCTTGTAGGACACTACCTGGGGGCCAGAAAACCCGAGGAAGCCAAGCGCATGGGCTACCGCATCCTGGGCCAGGGCCTGCTGGTGATCTGCCTGCTGACCGTGGTCCTCTGGCAATTCCTGGAGCCCATTGCCGCCTTCGTCGCCCCGGATCCGGAGGTTCGGGACGAGGCGGTAAATTACCTGCGCTACAACCTCGCGGCCATGCCCTTTTTACTGATTTCCATGATCCTGGGCGGGGCCTTCACCGGGGCCGGGGCGACCATCTACCAGTCCCTGATCATGGGCGGCTCGGCCTGGCTGGTGCGCATCCCCCTGGCCTTTGTCCTGGGCCACCTGATCTTCGCCCAGGCCACCGG
>SKYX01000114.1 GCA_007127655.1 Desulfonatronum sp. | reverse complement strand
TCTGGTCGCATTCTTTCTGGTTGCAGGCACCTGTCTGCCCTTCTACGCGCAGGCGTCATCCGGGAGTTTATAATAAGGAGTGTCCCCCAACCATGTCACCCGAACACATCCATCATCGCGGCCTGGGCATCGCCTTGCGCACGGCCTTGCTGTCCTGGCTGGTGGCCCTGGCCACACTGGGCATTTTTGTCTTGATGGTCATTCCCCAGCAGAAGCAAACGATTCTGCTCAACCTGGAATCCAAGGCCAACAGCGTGGCCGTGTCCCTGCGCGACGTGGCCGCCGGGGCCGCCATCAACGAAGATTTCGCCAGCGTGATCAGCGCCAGCCAGACCCTGCTCCAGGGCGACCCGGGGATCGAATTCCTGATGGTCATGAAGAACGACGGCTTTGCCCTGGTCAGCGACCAGGGCGGCTGGCGGATGGACCCGGGGGTAGATCCCTACTGGCATCCCCGCCAGCGAACCGTCGCCGGGTCCATCGCCATGGTTCCCGACTTTGACCGGCGCACCTTTCATTTCGCGCAGCCTTTTGACTATTCGGGCATCGAATGGGGTTGGATTCATGTCGGGCTCTCTCTGGATAGTTACGATCAGAGCGTGGCGACCCTTTACCGGAACACGTTCTACCTGGCTCTGGGCTGCATCCTGTTCAGCCTTCTGGCCTCGCTGCTCTACGCCCGGCAACTGGTCCAACCCATTCTGCGCCTGCGCCGAGTTGTCCAGCGGATTGCCGAGGGCGATCTCTCGGTCCGCGCGGATGTAAGCAGGCGGGACGAGCTGGGCGTCCTGGCCTCGTCCGTCAACACCATGACCGAGGCCCTGCTGCGCCGGGACCGCATCCTGGAGGGCGTCCGTTTCGCGGCCCAGCAGTTTGTCCAGGCCGGGCAATGGCAAGCTGTCATCGATCCGGTTCTGGCCAAGCTGGGGCAGGCCGCCGAGGCCAGCCGAGCCTATATCTTCAGGAACTACGAGGACGATGCGGGCCGGCTGTGCTGTACCCTGATCCACGAATGGTCCCTGCCCGAGATCACGCCGCAGATCCATAACCAAGATCTCCAGAACGTGTGCTATGCATCGACCGGCTTTGACCGCTGGAGCGAACTGCTGGGCCGGGGGGAGTGCATCTCCGGACCGGTGGCCGAGTTGCCCTCCGGGGAGCAAGAAATCCTGCAGCCGCAGGGCATCCAGTCACTACTGGTCATCCCCATCTTCGTCGATGACCAGTGGTGGGGCTTCGTCGGCCTGGACGACTGCGACAAAGTGCGGACCTGGTCCGAGGCCGAGAAGGACAGCCTGCGCGCCGCGGCGGACATGATCGGAGCGACCATCGCCCGCCAGCATATCCAGGACGCCCTGCTGGAGGCCAAAGCCACCCTGGAGCAGCGGGTCCAGGAGCGGACCCGGGAACTCCAGGACCAGGTCCAGGCCAAAGAGCAGGCCCTGGCCGATCTGGCCGCGGCCCAGAGTTCGCTCCTGGAGATGTCCCGGGCCGCGGGCATGGCTGAGGTGGCCACCGGGGTGCTGCACAACGTGGGCAATGTCCTGAACAGCGTGAACGTTTCCTGCTCCCTGCTCCAGGACCAGCTCCGCCAATCCAGAGCGGGCAATCTGGCCAAGGTGGCTGAAATGCTGGCCCAGCCCGAGGGTGGCTTGGCCCGCTTTCTGACCGAGGACCCCCGCGGCCAAAAGATCCCGGCCTATCTGACCTCCCTGGCCGGGGCTCTGGCAGAGGAGCAGACGCTGATGTCCCGGGAGGCCGAGGCCCTGCAGGGCCGGATCGAGCACATCAAGGAAATCGTCTCCATGCAGCAGACCTACGGCCGGGTTTCCGGGTACCAGGAAAAGCTGCACCCGGAGCAACTGCTGGAGGACGCCCTGAAGCTCAACGCCGAAGCCCTGGCCCGGCACGGGGTCACGGTGCTCCGGGAATACGAATCCGTGCCCCAGATCAGCGTGGACAAACACAAGGTGCTGCAGATCCTGCTCAACCTGATCAACAATGCCAAGTACGCCTGCACTGCCGGCGATGATCCGGATAAAATCATCACCCTGCGCCTGTCCCGTCCTGGCCCGGACCGGGTGCTTTTCCAAGTGACCGACAACGGCATGGGCATTGCCCCGGAAAACCTGACCCGCATTTTCCAGCACGGCTTCACCACCCGCAAGGACGGCCACGGCTTCGGCCTGCACAGCGGAGCCCTGGCCGCCAATGAACTTGAAGGTCGCCTAAATGTGCAGAGCGATGGCCTGGGCCTTGGCGCGACCTTCAGCCTTGAACTGCCGACAGGCCGGGACACCATCTCATGAGCGTTACGAGGCAAAAACGGTTGGAAATAATTGGTAAGCGATATGGCTGTTCCTGAAGTACCGTTTGTGAATTGGGTGGTGCAGGCATCCTGCCTGCACGGCCAGGCCAGGTGCCTGTCCCACCACTTTGACATGCCTCCTGTCTACTCTCGCGGAGCTTACAGCGCGGAAGGGACAAGAAAATGGTAAACGATGATCAGTCAACTCCCTAACGATTCAGCACATCCCGGGTCTCCGACACATTCCGACCCCGAATTCCCTTCTCGTCGCGTGATGGGTGCCAGGCGTTTTTTCCGCTTGGTGCTCACGCACTGTCTGGCCGCGACCTGCTTCCTTCTGGTTGCGGGGTCCGGGCTGCGTGCCGATTCCGGCAGCGGGGTCTTCCGGCTGGTCTTCTCGACCAGCATGTTCATGGAGGTCAACGAAAACGACGCCCGGGCCGCCATGAAGGCCTGGATCATGACCGTGGCCGAGGATCGCGGGCTTCCTGTGGATCCTGATCCATACATCGCCCGAAATATCGACGAACTCATGTCGGCCTGCGGTTCGGCCCAGACCGGCGGGTGCGCCATGATCCTGCCCGAATATGCGCGGCTGCACCGGAAAATCGCATTCAGCCATCACGCCCTAAGCACCGCTGGCGGAGAGCACATCGAGGAGTATCTGTTGCTGACGCGTCGAGACAGCGGCCTGGAGCGTCTCGATCAGCTTCAGGGCCGCCGCGTCGTGGTCCTGAACAACCCGCGTATGAGCCTGGCCTTGATCTGGCTGGACACCTTGCTCCTGGAAATGGGCCTCAAGCCCGCAACGGACTGGTTTGAAAACATCGCCTTGAACAAAAACCCCGCGCAAACCGCCCTACCGGTCTTCTTTTCCCAGGCCGACGCCTGTCTGATGACCCGCTCCAGCTTCGAGACCATGGCCGAACTCAATCCGCAATTGCAGGAGCAACTGCATGGAGTGGCCGTGTCACCACCGCTGGTTCCGGCGCTTTTCGCCTATAAGGCCGACGCTTCCGATTACTTCCTGACCTCAATGATCGAGGCCATG
>SKYX01000345.1 GCA_007127655.1 Desulfonatronum sp. | reverse complement strand
GCGTCTGCATGGACCAGGGGCACACCAAGCGGGTGATCGTGCTCACCCAGCCGGACGGGTACGTCAAAAAGCCGGGCAAAAGCGGCTGGGCCTGCAGATGGCGGCATCCCGAGCTTGCGGGGATGCACCGGATGCTGGCCCGCCGCCATGAGGTCTACAACCAGACCTTGGCCGAGATCCGGGACATGGAGGCTCGGGGAGAGGCCTTTGTCATCCGCCCGGAAGCAACCATGGGTGTTGGCCGGGTTTGCCGGGACCCCAAGAAGCTCTACGATCTCTACGACCACGGCTATTTCGCGGCTCAAAGGCGCATGGACGCCTTGCGGGCATATCTGGCGGCCTGAATCAGGGCCGACCCTCACGGTTCTTTCCACTCATCAGCCCAAAGGATGAATGCAATTGCTGCACATCTACATTGATGCCGACTCCTGTCCGGTCAAGCAGGAAGTTTATCGCGTCGCAAGCCGGTACCGGCTTGACGTGACGCTGGTGGCCAATTCGCGGATGCACGTACCCAGTGAACAGCGGGTAACGCTGATGGTGGTGAAAGGCGGTTTTGACGCGGCTGATGATTGGATTGTCGAGCACATCGGCATCCAGGACATTGTGGTCACCGCCGACATCCTGCTGGCTGACCGTTGCCTGAAAAAGGGCGCACTCGTCATCGGCCCAACCGGAAAACCCTTCACCACCGAAAGCATCGGCTCAGCCGTGGCAATCCGGGACCTGATGGCGGAACTTCGCAGCTCCGGGGAGATGACGGGAGGGCCTGCGCCGCTCAAAAAACAGGATCGCTCACGTTTCCTGCATCAGCTTGATGAGATGATCCAATCGATCCGCCGCGAACACCGGTGAGGTCCGGCTTTGAGCCGGGTGAGCCGGAATTGATCCAGGTCAAGGATCGTGTCCGTCGCTGTGGCAGAGTCGATCGAAACCACGCACCAATGAGACAATGAGACAAGGAGACAAGGAGACAAGGAGACAAGGAGACAAGGAGACGATCATGTCCAATACCCCGCCTTTGAAATCCTACAACATCCTGCCCGGTCCCATAATGGGCCTGATCACGCCGGAGTATCTGGAATCCGTGGCCGCGGCGGTGCGCAAGCACGACATCCCCCTGCTCAAGATCACCTCGGCCCAGCGGCTGGCCATCGGCGGGCACGGGCCGGAGGCCGCGGCGGACATCTGGCGGGCCTTGGGGTTTCCGGATGGTCCGAAAAAGCCCGCCGGCGTGCATTACATCCAGGCTTGTCCGGGCTCGCGCTGGTGCAAGTACGGCCAACTGGATTCCCTGGAACTGGGCTGCAAGCTGGACAAGGCGGTCAAGGACGTCGCGTTGCCGGCCAAGACGAAGTTCGGTCTGTCCGGGTGCGGGATGAACTGTTGTGAGAGTTATATCCGGGACGTGGGACTGTTCGGGAAGAAAAAAGGCTGGACCTTGATCTTCGGCGGCAACGGCGGCGGACGCCCCCGGGTCGGCGACGTGATCGCCAGGGACCTGACCGACGACCAGGCCGTGGAACTGACTCGGGCCTGTCTGAATTTCTACGCCGCCAAGGCCAAATCCCGGGAGCGGTCCGCCCGGTTCATGGAACGGATCGGGGTGGAGGTGTTCAAGCGAGCGGTGCTGAGGGAGGGGGCCGACATTCGTCTTGGCGGCTCAGTTTGAGGGCACGGGCTGGCAAAGGTGCTTCAGGAGAAGAGGGAGCCAGTCCTTTTGCGGCGTGTTGAAGCGAAATTCGAGTTCCTTAAGGTATAGGGGACAGCATTCCGGGGTAAAGCAGCGGTAGCGGGTCAGCCAGTCTCCCGCGAACCGCCAAAACGTCCGGTCCGCGTCCAGGGGGATGGTTTCCTGGTCCCATTTTTTGGCGAAGAGCTTGCGCAGATTGCCGCAGCAGGCGAAAAACAGGGCCTCGCGGCTCTCGGCGGGTTCGGTGTAGACGAGGGTGCGCCAGATGCGCTTGCGGAGCGGACGTCCGAGAATTTCCTGGACATCCAGGTCGGGAAGCAACTCGAAGCGCACTGTCCCGGACGTTCGGCGCAGCCCGAATACCGGAGCGTCCTTGCCCAGACAGTGCGCGTCTTCGGCGGCTTTCCCACGACAGTGCCTGCGCAGTTCGCCCTGTTCATCGAGCAGCGGCGCGAAGGACGGGTCCCCGGCCAGGAGGCTGAGCCGCAGCGTGTTCACCGCCTTGAGGGTGGTTTCGTAGGAAACCTGGACCTCTCCGGCCATTTCCGTGACCGGGACGCCTTCCACGAACAGGCGCATCACGGCCATCCACTGGGCCCGTGAGAGTGCGCACCGGTTCAGCCAGCGGCCGGTGAAGTCGTGAAAGGTGTACACGCACGCCCCGCAACGATATCGACCGTCCTTGAGCGGATAGACGGATCGTCGTCCGCAGCGGGGGCAGCGTACTTCGCCCTCGGGCCAGCAATGGGCCGCGAAAAGCGTTTGTTGTGGGTTTCGATCCGTCGTGAAAGCGCCGCGGCAGGCCACTGCCCCTATCCTTCCCAGTGAATGCACTCCACTGGACAGTTTTCCGCGGCTTCCTGAATCTGATCCTCTGGGCCGCCCTCCTCCTGAACGACCTCCGCCTTCCCTGCTCCGACGTCCAGGTGGAACACTTCCGGACACATTTCCTCGCAAACTCCGCATCCGATGCATTCGTCCTGGTCAATGAATACCTTTCTGGCCATGATAGTCCTCCTTGAGAGTCAATCGGGACGTCGAACCTCGTCCCGGCTTTGTCGCGAACATCTCGCGCGGGCCGGGTTTGGTTCGCGTACTGTACCAGCCCGAGGTTCTAGGAGTGAACCAGGCGTTTGTCCACCCTGCTTGACAGATCATCCGTCCCCCACATAACTCCCTGCTAAAAAATCACCCTTGAACCTCAAGCCTTTCCCCTGGAGTTGCATCATGCGCATCCTGCTCGTCGGATCCGGTGGACGTGAACACGCCCTGGCCTGGAAACTCAAGCAAAGCCCTCTGGTCGAGACATTGCTCATCGCACCCGGCAATCCGGGCACGGTCGGGATGGGAGAGAGTTTACCGATCACGGACGACGATATTCCCGCTCTGGTCCGCGCCGCACGGGAACACAAGGTGGACATGGTGGTCCCCGGCCCAGAACTGCCTTTGGTTCTGGGGCTCAAGGACGCCCTGGCCAACGAAGGCATCGCCTGTTTCGGACCCAGCGCCTTCTGCGCCCGGTTGGAGGGGAGTAAGGTCTTTGCCAAGAACATGATGCGCAAGGCCGGGATCCCCACGGCGGACTTCCAGGTTTTCGAGGAAGCCCACGAGGCCAGGGAGTATGCCAAAAAGCACCCCTTGCCCATGGTGATCAAGGCGGACGGGTTGG
>SKYX01000062.1 GCA_007127655.1 Desulfonatronum sp. | reverse complement strand
TCAATCAGAAAAATTTGGCGTTGCTCCGCAAACAACATTCCCTCTGGTTTCGTCTTTCCGGGTAGGAGGCGGGTTTCAACCGCGCCCCTACGGCAGGCCGCATATTCGGTGAAACCCCCGCGGGGGGCACACGCCGACAAGCAACTATCAACCAATTCTGAACCATCTCCAAAATCCTGGATAGTTCATCGAGCCTATTCAAAGAATGCACTCTTCAGCCAACCCCGGCAGCCTCCAAACCGTTCCGCATCACTGCCCGCCCAGCCCCCCCATTCCCGCAAGATACGCTCGCAGGTTCACACCTCGCCGCAGCTTGACCTTCTTGCGGATATTGGCGCAGCAGGATTCCACGGTCCGGACGCTGAGTCCCAGGGCCAGGGCGATTTTGCGGCAGGATTTGCCCTGGGAGAGGTGCCGGGCCACTTCCAGTTCTCGCTGGGTCAGGATGGAACACAGTGGCGCCTGGGGTTCAGGCAGCCTGGCCTGCGCTGTGCCGTTGGTATGCAGAAATGTTGAGATTTGCTGGATCAGGGCCTGCTGAACCGGGTCCCGGTTCAGCAGCTGAAGGCGGGTGAGCAGCGGTGCGATGACGGATTGCTGCTGGTCGAGGAGGGACTGGGACAGGGCTTCGCAATCCTGGTTGTTCTTCCTGATCAGCACATCCAGGGTGGTGTTGATCTGCTCCAGCTCCAGGGCATGTTGCTCCAGTTGGACGTTTTTTTCCTCCAGCTCCCTGGTGCGCTTCCGGACCTCCTCTTCCAGATGGTCTTTGGCCGCGGCCAGATCCTGGTGCAGGATCGCCAGCTCGTCATGTTTCTCCCGAAGCCGGGACAGGGTCGCCTGGAGGTCGCGCTGCCTGGCCTTGAGCAGATGGCGCTGATTGTCCGCCAGGATTTCCTGGTGTTCCAACTGCCGGGTGAGCTGGGCCAGTCGGCGTTCCAGGTGCAGAACCTTGATTGGGTCCGGCCAGTCGGCGTACTCCGTTGGCGCATGGCAAGGGGGCGGCGTGGGAGGGCTTCCTGGGAGGACGGTCATGATTCATCCCCCAGCAGAAGCACGGCATACGTGTCGTTATGAAAACAGGTCCGCCCAGTCCCGCCCACCGGCCCGATCTCCCCGTAGGCATACATCCCGAACAGGCGGGGGCCTGGCGGGCCATTGGCGGGATGCAGCAGCGCGGCATGCTCACGCGGGGCGCGGCTGCCAAGAATCCGTCTGCGGGAAGCGCAGGAGAAAAGCAGGGCAAGTTCGGGTGCGGCTCCTGGATATTCGGCCAGGGCCTGGCCCGCGGCCTGTGCGGCGGCCTGGAGCAGATCGTCGCGACTGTATTCAGTGATCCGGATGCGCGGATTGTCTGGAAACGTGCCCACAAAGGCGATGCTGCCGTCGGTTTCGCGGGTCCAGCCCGTGCAATTGCTCCAGGCACTGAGCCAGCACGTCCTCGACGGCCAGGGGAACAAGGGGGGTGAATGCTGTGTCCGATGGCGATGATCATGGATTATCCAATGCCTGTTGATGGCTGCTTGGGGCAAGAAAAAACGCCCAAGCTCGAGAGAGTTTCTCGAAGCATGGGCGTTCGAAGTCGCGGGGCCTGATTGGCCGCTGCGTTCGGCGGCCAGGGGTGGCGGCGTGTTGGAGTTGACTTCAGCATGAGGGAGGATTGGTTATCTGTTATTTGTTATCTGTTAATGGGGGGATTGGCTAGTTGTTATCTGTTATTTGTTGTTTGTTAATAGGGGGATGAAGCATGGGCTGACTCTGCCATCATACCCAAGGGGGCTCATTTCTCCATCCGCTCCAACCTGCGCTTCAGCTCGGCAAG
Organism: Desulfonatronum sp.; assembly: GCA_007127655.1. Classification (GTDB taxonomy): domain Bacteria; phylum Desulfobacterota; class Desulfovibrionia; order Desulfovibrionales; family Desulfonatronaceae; genus Desulfonatronum. The sequence continues at coordinate 1,542 of SKYX01000062.1, read as the reverse complement.
CTCCGCCAAAGCGGCCTGTTCCCGCTGAACCGCCTCCTCCCGCAACAGCCGCTCCACCTGCTCGCGCCGGCGGGCATCCTTCTCCCGCGTACGTGCCTCGGTCGCGCGTAGCAGGGCTTCTTCCTTTAGGTGCCGTTCCTCTTCCCTCAAACGCCGCTCCTCTCCGGCCAGATCGGCCAGCCTTTGCTCCCGGCGGTCGCGTTCTTCGAATTCCGTGACAATCTCGTCTTCCACGATCATTTTCTGGCGGATTTCCTCCTCGGAAATGGCCTGATGCAACCGGCGCAGGACAATGCGGAACTCCTCGGGATAGTCTGCGTCATCCACCCGGAGCAGGTGGTGATCGTCGGGGTTGATCAAGGCCTGGTCGAAGACCGCGAGGAATTGTTCCAGGCGGTCCCGCCGGCGTTCCTTCAGGGCCGGTACCTGGATGATGGCGCTGTCGTGGGTCAGGGATTCGATGAACTCGTCCCGCTCGGCCAGATTTTGGCCCGTGGCTCGGTCCGTGTAGGAGCGGTTGACCGTGATCACCGGGACATCCCTGTTATGGGCCAGTCGGTGGCCGAGAATGTAGATGGTGAAGATGGGCAGGGCGACCTTCCGTTCGGTTCCGTCCGGCCCGGGGATGGTTTCGTAATTTTGCCGCGATGCGTACTGCCTGCCCAGGTAGCCGCGGAAGCGCTGGATGTCCGTGTGGAACTTGGCTTTCTGAATCTCCACCAGGACCAGTCGGGAGCCTTCGGGTGTACGCACCCGCACGGCCAGATCCAGCCGGTACACGGTCCACTGGCGCATCCCCTCGCCGTCCAGGACAACCTCGGTAGGACGCAGTTCCACGTCCTGCACGTCGTACCCGGTAATGGCCCCGATAAACAGGGCCGCGACCTTCTTGTCCTCCATCATGAACTTGAAAACCGCGTCATAGATGGGATTGGCTATTTCCATATATCAGTCTCCATCCTCTGCAAGCACCTCGTCAATGCTTCGGGCGTCCAGGGTGCGCCTGGCCCAGGTTTCCAACTGCTCCGGTCGGGCATTTTGCAGGCGTTCCTGGACATCCTGGTCAAGAACATTTCCAAAGCGTTGCAGGAGCAGCAATTGGAGCATGGCGGCCTGGCCTTCCATCCTGCCTTCCATTCTGCCTTCCTCGAGGCCTTCCATTCTGCCTTCCTCGAGGCCTTCCTTTTTCCAGTCTTCCGTCCACTGTTTTACTCGTTCAGCCAGCATCGCATTGACCTCCTCCAAATCATTCACTTCAGGGATGACTTCCTCGGGAACCATCCGCCGCAACAGGACCCGGCGCACCCAGATGGTAAAGGCCCGCCGCACCGATGTATAGCGGGGGTGTTGCAATCTTTCCTTCAGCTCCCGCAGGATCGCGGCGGCCTCCTCCAGGCTCCCGGCCCGTTCCAGGCGGATCAGGATGGCTGAACAGATGCTTGTAGGACCCGTCATGGGGCGTGGTCGTGTTGGTCATGGATAAATGAAGGGCCTCTATCCCTCAACCATCTCAAAGTTTTCACGTGAGAAAAAATCATCGAC
>SKYX01000423.1 GCA_007127655.1 Desulfonatronum sp. | reverse complement strand
TGGTCTTTCATCCCGCCTGGGGCTACTTTGCCCGCCATTACGGGCTGGAGCAGATTCCGGTGGAACTGGAGGGCAAGGAACCCAAGGCTCAGGATCTGCAACACCTGATTCAGCGGGCCAAGGCAGGGGGGATTCGCGTTGTTTTCGTCTCGCCGCAGTTTTCCACCCAGAGCGCGGAAACCATTGCTTCGGCCATCGGCGGCCAGACCATCGCCATCAACCCATTGGCCGAGAACTGGATGGAGAACATGCGCACCGTGGCCGAAAAGTTCAAGCAAGCGATGCAGTAACGGAGTTTCCTCCATGTTCCCCCCTGTCGTGCATGCCCAAGGCGTCTGTTTCGCCTATGACGGACATCTCGTCCTGGAGGACGTTGACCTGCGTGTGCGCAAGGGGGACTTTCTGGCCGTGCTGGGGCCCAACGGCGGAGGAAAGACCACGCTGCTCAAAGTCTTGCTGGGCATCCTGAAGCCTCGCAGGGGGGGGATCTCCGTGCTCGGAGTGCCCCCAGGGCAGGCGGCCCACAAGGTGGGCTACGTCCCGCAGCACATCAATATTCATCCCCGTTTTTCCATTACGGTGGAAGACGTGGTGCTCCTCGGCCGCATGCCCCATCGCTCCTGGTGGCGATGTTTCGGCGAAGCGGATCGTTCGGCGGCGCGGCAGGCCCTGGAGCGGGTGGGCATGTGGGACGTGCGTGACCGGCGCATCGGCCGGCTCTCCGGCGGTCAACGGCAACGGGTCTTTATCGCCAGAGCCTTGGCCAACGACCCGGAACTGCTCTTCCTGGACGAACCAACGGCCAGCGTGGACCGGGACTTTCAGACGGCCCTCTATGATCTGCTCAAGGAATTGAACGCGTCCATGACCATCATCGTGGTCAGCCACGATCTCTCCATTCTTTCCAGCTATGCCACGTCCGTGGCCTGCGTGAACAAAACGCTCTTTTACCATGATCGGGCCGAGTTCACCCAGACCATGCTTGAAACCGCCTATCACTGCCCCGTGGAACTGGTGACCCACGGGCCGGTGCCCCACCGAGTGCTCAAGGATCATCGCTGCTCATGATGCCGGAATTTATCCAGTACGAGTTCATGCGCAACGCCTTGGCTGCCTGTTTGTTGATCAGCGTTTGTTGCGGGGTGATGGGGTCCCTGGTGGTGGTCAATCGGCTGGTTTTTCTGTCCGGCGGGATTGCCCATGCCTCCTATGGCGGGGTGGGCGCGGCGATTTATCTGGGGGTGTCGCCGTATCTCGGGGCGGCGCTATGCGCGTTGCTGGCTTCCTTGGTCATGGGCGGAATCAGCCTGAGGGCCAAGCATCGCAGCGACTCCACCATCGGTGTGATCTGGGCAGTGGGCATGGCCGCAGGGATCATTCTGGTGGACATGACTCCCGGGTACAATGTTGATTTAATGAGCTACCTGTTTGGCAGTATTCTGTTGGTGCCCAGCAGCAGCTTGTGGCTGATGGGCACGTTGAATCTGATGGTGCTGGGCTGGGTGCGCCTTTTCTATTACGACTTGTTGGCCATGTCGTACGACGAGGAACACGCCCGGGTCATGGGCGTTCCGGTTCGCGGCCTGTATTACAGCCTTCTGGCCCTGGCCGCGTTGACCGTGGTCACGGTCATTCAGGCCGTGGGCTTGATTCTGGTCATCGCGCTGTTGACCATTCCGGCAGTGATGGCGGAAGGGTTTGCAAGGTCACTGGGAACCATGATGATCTGGTCCGTGCTGCTGAGCGCCGTGTTCTGCGTGAGCGGACTGCTTCTGGCCTATTCCCTGAATCTGACCGCCGGCGCGGCCATCGTCATGGTGGCGACCGGAGGTTATTTCCTGTCCAAGCTTTTCGGACGGATGCGGGGAGCAACTCAAGGCTATTGACACACATTACAAAAAAAATGCTCTTCAGTATTCAGTATTCAGTATTCAGTATTCAGTATTCAGTATTCAGTATTCAGTATTCTGGGTTCTGAATTCTGAATTCACCGCTTCCCCCCCCTCACTCCACTGTCACGCTCTTGGCTAAGTTTCGTGGCTGGTCCACGTCCTTGCCCAGGTAGACGGCCACTTCGTAAGCGAATAGCTGCAAGGCCGGTAGGGCCAGAAATGTGTTCAGTGGGCCGTAAACCTGAGGGACCTCCCAGGCGTGATCCACGGTCAACTCGAACCCGGATTGGCACAAGGCAATGACCCGGCCGTTGCGGGCCTGGACTTCAACCAGGTTGGAAACGACCTTGGGCAGTAGGGCGTCGTTCAGAGCCAGGGCGAAGGTGGGGAATTCCGGCTCGATCAGGGCGATGGGGCCGTGCTTCATTTCTCCGGCTGCGTAGCCCTCGGCGTGGATGTAGGAGATTTCCTTGAGTTTCAAGGCGCCTTCCAAGGCCAGCGGGTAGGCCGGCCCCCGGCCGAGGTAGAAAAAGCTGTTGGCCGTGCTGTATTCCGGGGCCAGTTCCTGGGCTGTGCCGCGCAGGCGGGGCAGTTCGGCCTCCAAAACTTGGGGCAGGCCGAGCAGCCCGGTGATGACCGAGGTCTCCACGTCCCGAGCCAGTGTTCCCTTGCGTCGCCCCCAGTACAGGGCCAGCAGAGTCAACAGGACGAGCTGGCTGCACATGGCCTTGGTGGAGGCCACGCTGATTTCCGGTCCGGCCTGGGTATAAATCACGCCGTCCGCCTCCCGGGCCACGCTGGATCCCAGCACGTTGCACAGTCCGAGCACAGGCACGCCGTGTTCCTTGGCCAAGCGCATCCCGGCCAAGGTATCCGCGGTTTCTCCGGACTGACTGATGGCCAGGACGAGTTCGTCCGGCATGAAAAGCGGGTTACGGTATCGGAATTCAGAGGCGATTTCCACGCGAACCGGAATTTTTGCCCACGACTCCAGCAAGTGCTGTCCCCATAGCCCGGCATGATACGACGTGCCGCAGGCCACGATCTGGATCTGGGCCGGGACAGGTAGGGCCTCCAGCTCCGGCAGGGTAACGGACAAGGCTTTGGCGTCCACGCGTCCGGCCAGGCAATTGGCGATCACCGCGGGCTGCTCGAAGATTTCCTTGAGCATGAAGTGGCGGTAGCCGCCTTTTTGCGCGGCCTGGAAATCCCAGGTGATGTGGTGGACCTTTTTATTCAGGGGCTCCAGGGTGGTGGCGTCAAAAACCTGCCAGGAAAAGGGCTCCAGTTCCACCAGTTCGCCGTCCTCCAGAAAGACGACGTCCCGGGTATACCCCAGAAACGCCGGGATGTCCGAGGCCACGAAGTTCTCCCCCACGCCCACGCCCAGCAGAAGTGGGCTGGATTTGCGGGCCGCCCATATCTTGTTCGGCTCGTCAAGGTTGAGCAAGGCCGCGGCATAGGTGCCTTCAACTTGAGCAAGCGCCATGCTGAACGCTTCACGGAGGGTGATTTCGGAGGTCCAGAGCTCGGCGATAAGCTGAACCAGCACTTCGGAGTCCGTTTCCGAGAAAAACGTGCGCCCTTTGTCTTTGAGCATTTTTCGGAGCGACTGGTAGTTCTCGATGATCCCGTTGTGAACCAGGGCCAGGCGGCCACCCGGGTCGCGATGGGGATGGGCGTTGCGTTCCACCGGCAAACCGTGGGTCGCCCATCGGGTATGGCCCAGGGCCGTCGTGGAGTGAAACATGTCTTGGCAGTTGAGACGGGTTTCCAGTTCGCACAGCTTGCCCTCGGCCCGAATGACGTGCAATTCGTCATGCTGCGCAAAGGTCACCCCCGCGGAATCGTAGCCGCGGTACTCCAGACGCTTCAGTCCTTCCACGATGATGGGCACGGCTGGCCTGTGCCCCGCATAACCGATGATTCCGCACATGATGGGCCTCGTGACGTTTGTAGGTGAGGGGGAGGCGATCCGACCCTGGAACGTATGACCGGAACACGTTTCTAAAGTCAGTAACCCTTAGCGCTTGAACCGTGAAAAGTCACCCGGAAAGATACGAGACCAAGGACATTTTTGTTCTCATCAAATTTTACCTGCAATGGCGGCTGGTTGACCCTGTTTGGGACGGCTCGAAACTCCAGCACCGGCCTCGGACCATCAAGCCGTTGCGGTATAAAAAACAACAACTTGTTCTCTTTGCGCTGGGCAACGCCTTGATGAACGATTCCTGGTTTAGTCAGACAATCGATCACTCCCAAACAGGATCAACCAGCCTCATATTTTTCAAATGGTTGCGTGAGAACAAAATTGCCCTGATACGAGACCACAGCCTTTGCCTAAAAATCGTTCGGCGTCTTTGCGGTCTTGCTCCAGGCATCGGGCTCATGTAGATATGGGACCTTCGGCGATGTGGCTCTGGCGTATGGTTGTCGGACTGGCTCCACCCATATCGCTGCTGATCATTTCCTCCCTTTTTTAGAGCTATCCGAAGTACTCTTCAGACCTCGCATGGGCATTACATCAAAGTAAAACGCTTTTTTGGAGTGGAAGGAGAAGCGCATGGCCGGAAAGTGGGCGGAGCAATTTCGCGTTGTGACCTACTCCATCTCCTGGAACCTGCTCCTGATTACCATGGGGGCCTTGATCGCTGCTTTCGGGGTCAAGGCCATCGTTGTGCCCCAGGAATTCATCAGCGGCGGCGTGACCGGGGTCGGGTTGATCCTGAGTTATGTATTCGGGGTTTTTCCTCCCGGGGTATGGCTCCTGATCCTGAACATCCCGATATTTATCCTCGGCTGGCTCTGCGTCAGCAAACGGTTTTTCTTTTACAGCCTGTACGGCATGCTGCTGCTCAGTCTGGGCCTCGACACCATCCCCTGGACTCTGACCATCGAGGACACTCTGCTGGCCGCCCTGACGGCCGGGGCGATCATGGGCGCCGGTTCGGGCATCGCCCTGCGGTCTTTGGGATCTCTGGGCGGGTTGGACGTCATCTCGGTCTACCTGAGCCAACGCTTTAATCTCGGGATCGGGAAATTTTCCTTCGGCTTCAACCTGGCCCTGTTCTCCGGCAGCCTGTTCTTCATCGGCCTGGAGCATGTGCTGTACTCGGTGTTTCTGGTTTTCGTCCACGCCATGGTCATGGACTACTTCCTGGGCATGTTCAACCAGCGCAAAATGGTGCTGGTGGTCTCGGAAAAGCCCGACGAACTGGCTAAAGCCATTTTGACCACCATCAACCGGGGTTCGACCTTTTTGTACGGGCGCGGTGCCTACACCGGCAAACGAAAGAAAATTCTCTTGACCGTGGTCACCAGCCTGCAGCTCAAACGCTTGGAAGAAGTCATCTTTACCATTGACCCCAAGGCCTTCACCATCGAGGAGAACACCCTGAACGTGATCGGTCAGGGCTTTTCCCGGCGCAAGGTCTACTGAGAATATCCCTCTAGAATAAAGTCGTCCCGCGCTGTGTATTCATCTCCCCCGGAGCGACTGCATGAGAACATCGCAGGCATGACCCGCTACTTCGACAGCGCCGACCCAATGATAATGCTCGCCCTTTTGTGTCAGCCCCACGCCGCAATGAATATCTGCTTCGGGCTCTAGGCGGAGGGAGAAGAGGATGCGTATGCGAACCGGAGGACTGAGAAACCGGAGAACGGCGACCAGGCCGACCATCGCCCTGCTATCGGACTTTGGGCTGGATGATCCGTACGTGGGCCAGATGAAGGGCGTGTTGGCGGGCCTCGCTCCCGAGGCCGCGGTCGTGGACATCAGTCACCAGGTTCGGCCCTTTGACGTGATGCAGGGGGCCTTTTATTTGGCGGCAAGTTGGCGATTTTTTCCCGAAGGTTGCGTGCTGCTAAGCGTGGTGGACCCGGGGGTGGGGACCGAGCGTCGGCTGGTGATCGGAAAATGGGAGGGGCGTTTTTTTCTGGGGCCGGACAACGGCCTGCTGGCCCTGGTTTTCGGGCCTGAATCCGGGGAGGTGGGCGGAGAACGGGGCTGGGAGCTGGCCATGCCGTCAGTCTTGGGGGAGCATTCCAACACCTTTCACGGCCGGGACATCCTGGCCCCGGCCGCTGCCCGGCTGGCTCTGGGCGTTGATCCACACCGACTGGGACGGCCTCTGGACCTGGGCTCCCTGCACCGTCCGGCCTGGGCCGAGCCGGAGCAGCTGGGCCGGGAGATCACGGCCCATGTCCTGCATGTGGATCGCTTCGGCAACTGCCTGCTCAACCTGCCAGAATGTCTTTGGCCCGAAGCAGGGATGGAGCACGTCGAACTGCTCGCGCCTCTGCTTCAGCCGTTGGCTCTGGTGCGGACATACGCCCAGATTCCGACGGGCGGTGTCGGGGTGCTGGTCGGAAGCCAGGGATATTGGGAGCTGGCTGTCAACCAGGGCAGCGCCGCCGCCGTGCTCGGGCTCGCGCCGGGAATGCGGATCGTGCTGGAATATTCCGGGGGCTGGGAGTAACCGGGTTGCCCGATTTCCATTCAGCCCTATGAAGCCTTCGCGTCGCAACGGGCCGAGCGCCTACCATTTCGCCCTCTGCCTTCTGACTCCTGTCTTCTGACACTTGTCTTCTCTCTTTTCTTACCCGCCTCACATATCGTAAATCGTCTCGTCCCGGGCTGGCGCGCGCAGGGCGCGGCGCAGCTTTTTGGCGCCGATGGGGCTGAAGTCCATATTCTCGAACATGTCGCCCATTTCGGCTTCGACCTGCTCGGGGTCTTCCCCGGCTTCCATTCTGGCCAGGGCCTCCTCCATGCCCTCCCCGAAATTCATGCCCGTGACGTCGCAGAGCTTGCGCATCAACTGGGCCGCCTGGCGGGGATCATCCTCGTCCATGCCTTCGGCCTCCCGGGCCATCATGGCCATGGCCCGTTCCAGCTTGGCCTCGTCCAGGCCGGAAAGGTCGGGCATCCCGTCCATGCCGTCCTCACCGTCTCCGGTATCAGGACGATTTTTGGAAATGGCGAATACGGAAACCTGTCGTTCCAACTCCGGCCGTCCGCACTTGGGGCAGTCCGGCTGCTTTTCCGTGTTAATCCGAGGGGAAAAGAAGTTGTAGATGGTATGGCAGTCCTGGCAGTAGAATTCGTAAAGGGGCATCGTTGCTCCGGTTTCAAGATATGTTTGGCTGTGAACGAGGACGGTTTTTCATTCGTTTCGGGGGCTACTGAGGAAGTTTCTCCGGATCTCGGCGGAGGTCCGATACGGCTGAAATGACGATCATGTTTCCTTCCTTCGAATAGAACACCGCGTAAGGAAACCGACGCAGCAGGCATCTTCGCAAATTGGCGTTGATCGGTGACCAAGCCTCGGGAAAATGTCGAATTCTCGAGATGGTTCTTTCGTATTCGGAGAGGAAGTCAGCTCCAAGGCCGGGGCATTCGGTTTCGTAATACTGTACGGCATTGGCGAGGTCTTGAAGTGCTTCCGATAGGATGCGGAACTGGATCATCTCAGTGATTTTCTGAGCGCGGCAACAACCATGTCGGCATCAAATGCTTCCATTTCACCGGAACGATATTTCTCAAGGCGCTTTTCGGCAACCCTGCCCCATGCCTTGATAATTGATTCATCCGAAGTGTCCAGTGTCTGCAAAAGACGATCCGCAAGCAAAGCGCGTTCAATGGGCGGCAGATTCATGGCTTCGTGTTCGATGACGGCTGATTCCATTGCCATTCTATATACCTCCTTGCGATTATTTCACCTCTGGGTTTCCCTGATCTCATCCAGTTCTCAAATTCCCTCGCCACCACTGAAAAGCTGCGAGCTGGGGCGTTGTTGGATCAGGCGGGAGCCCGGGGGAACGCTTTCGGTGACCCAGACGTTGCCGCCGATGACCGAGCCTTTGCCGATAGTCACCCGGCCCAGGATGGTTGCTCCGGAGTAGATGATCACGTCGTCTTCCAGGACCGGGTGGCGGGGCAGGCCCTTGATGATTTGGCCGTTGGCGTCCTTGGGGAAACTTTTCGCGCCCAGGGTCACGCCCTGGTAAAGCCGGACGTTGTTGCCGATGATGCTGGTCTCGCCGATCACCGTGCCCGTGCCGTGGTCGATGAAGAAGTGGGTGCCGATCTCCGCGCCGGGATGGATGTCGATGCCGGTCTTGGAGTGGGCCATTTCGCAGATGATCCGGGGGATCATGTCCACGCCCAGGTGGTAGAGTTCATGAGCGATGCGATAGTGGGTCAGGGCTATGATGCTGGGATAGCTGAAGATGATCTCCCCAGGCGTCTTGGCCGCCGGATCTCCGGCCAGAGCGGCCTGGACGTCCGTGGCCAGGAGGCCGCGGATCTTGGGCAGGGTGGTGATGAACTTGCTGGCCAGATCCACGGCCAGGTCCTGGCAGTCCCCGCAGTCCTCCTCTTCGTTGACCCGGCACAGAAAACAGTATCCGCGCCTGATTTGTTCGGTGGCCAGCCGGTAGACCCGGTCCAGGCCGGCCCCGATGTGGTAGCTCAAGGAGTCCGGGGTGACTTCGGAGTCCCCGTAGTAGCCGGGGAAAAGGACGGCCCGGAGCCGCTCCACGATTTCCGTAATCGCCGGAACCGAAGGCATGGGCTGGTCGTGGACCGGGGCGCGGCAGACGTCCTTGCAGGAGTCGGGTTCGCAAAGGCGGCGCACCACATCCTTGAGTGGGGCGATGCTCAGTTCCATCATCTCTGGGGTATTCATGCAATTACTCGGTGGTTTGGAGTCAGAAAATGTGTAATGCAATTACCGATTCAATGGTTTTCTTTCGGTGTCGGCGCTTCGCTATCGGGATCGAAATCGGGATCGAAATCGGGATCGAAATCAGGTTATTGGCACATAAGCCATTTTATTGATACCGATAGCGAAGCGCCGACACCGACAACTGCAATAAGGCGACAGCCGCATCCAGCTTGCCTTCTCAACAGGCGCAACCCGGCGCGGCATCGTCCTTCCCGGTGAATGGCGACATGGCCCGCAGCCTGGATACGATGCCGGGCAGTTCGCGCAGGACCAGATCGATTTCCTCGTCCGTGGTATACCGGCTCAGGCTGAAACGGATGGAGCCGTGGGCAAAGGTGAAGGGCACGCCCATGGCCCGGAGCACGTGGGAGGGCTCCAGGCTGCCTGAGGTGCAGGCCGATCCGGAACTGGCGCAAATGCCGTACTGGTCCAGCATCAGCAGGATGGATTCGCCCTCAATGTACTTAAAGGCCAGGCTGGTGGTATTGGGCAGGCGGTTTTCCGGGTCTCCGTTGCGGCGCACGTCCGACACCGCGGCCATGATCCCCTGTTCCAGACGGTCACGCAGTGCCCGGACTCGGGAATTTTCCTCGACAATCCCGGTCGCGGCCATTTCCATGGCCTTGCCCAGGGCAACGATCCCGGCCACGTTCTCGGTTCCGGCCCGTCGGCCTTTTTCCTGGTGTCCGCCGAGCATGAAGGGACGAAACGGCACGCCACGGCGGACGTACAGCGCTCCCATTCCCTTGGGGCCGTGCACCTTGTGGGCGGAAAGGGCCAGGAAGTCCACGGCCAACTTCTGGAGGTCAATGGACAACTTGCCTACGGTCTGAACCGCGTCGGTGTGCAGGAGGATGCCCCGGCTTTTGACGATTTCGGCGATCCGTTCCAGGGGGAAGATCACACCGTTTTCGTTGTTGGCGTGCATGATGGAGACCAGGGCCGTGTCCGGACGCAGGCTGTCCTCCAGTTCCTGCAAATCAAGCCTCCCCAGTTCGTCCACCTTCAAATGGGTGACCTCGTACCCGGCGATTTCCAAGTGGCTGGCCACGTTCAGGACAGCGGGATGCTCCACCCGGGTGGTTACCACATGCCGCTTTTCCGGCTGGGAGCGGACCGTGGAAAAGATGGCCGTGTTGTCGCTTTCCGTGCCGCAGGAGGTGAAGATGATTTCCTCCGGGGAGCAGCCCAAGGCCTCGGCCGTGCGCTCCCGAGCCTCGGCGATAAACTTGCCGACCTGGCCGCCGAAGCCGTGCATGCTGGAGGCGTTGCCGTAGGAGTCCCGCAAAAAGGGCAGCATGGCCTCCAGGACTTCCGGGGCGACACAGGTCGTGGCGTTGTTGTCCAGGTAGATCACCTTCATGAGCGCACCTCCTCCACGATGATGTCCGGGTCCACGGCGTCTCGCAACCGGCGTTGGACCAGTTCCTTGATGGTCAATTGGCTGGAAGGACAGCCCGAGCAGGCTCCGCGCATGGAGACCAGAACCTTGAGTCCCTCAATATCCAGCAGCTCGATGTCGCCGCGGTCCTTTTTCAGGCTGGGCCGGATTTCCTCGTCAATGACCTTGGTCACCAGCTGCATCCGCTGGAGGTTGGTCAGCTTGCGCTTGGGCGCGACAGGCTTGGGCTTGGCAGGCTCCGTGCCACGGGTTTCGGCCAGGATGCGCTCCAGGTCCAGCACGCATTCGCCGCACCCGCCGCCGGCCTTGGTGTAGTCAGTGATCTCCTCCACCGTGGTCAGCCCATTTTCAGTGATGGCCCGGCGGATCTGGACGTCCGTGACGCCGAAGCACTTACAGACGATTTCGCCCTCGGGCTTGACCATGGGCCCCAGCTCGCCGCGGTAGCGCTTCAGGGCCGACTCCAGAGCTTCCTGGCCCATGACGGAGCAGTGCATTTTTTCCCTGGGCAGGCCGCCCAACTCCGTGGCGATCTCCTTGTTGGTGATGGCCGCGGCCTCGTCAACGGTCTTGCCCTTGAGCAACTCGGTGAGCACGGAGCTGGAGGCGATGGCACTGGCACAGCCGAAGGTCTGAAAGGTTGCGTCGGTTATCCGCCCGGAGTCGTCGATTTTCAGAAACAGCTTTAGTGCGTCGCCGCAGGCCAGGCTGCCTACCTCGCCCACCGCCGTGGGGTCGTCCATCGGGCCGGCGTTGCGGGGGTTGAGAAAATGGTCGCGAACTTTGTCGGTATAATCCCACATGGCTGGAACTCCTGGAAAGAATGTTCGTGTTTCGTTGTGCGACAATGAACCTATGCTTTTTGCACGTCGGGTTCAATAGGCTTGTCATGGTCCATTGTTCAGGCTATGTTTAGATAATTCGGCATGTAACATGCCGTTATTTCCGGACTGTGAAAAAGTCTGAGTAAATTAATCAGCAATGAAGAAGTCGATCAACCAAAAGGAGTGGTCATGAACATGCGTTTCGTCAAGGGAGTGGTACTTGGACTGCTGGGAGTCCTGATGTTCGTTCCGGGGCCGGTTTGGGCTGATCAGGGCGAACGAGGTCTCGCCGTGGAAAAGATTCTTGGCGGGAGGGCGACGGACATCCGGAATTGGCCCTGGATCGTGGGCGTGCTGCATGCCGGGGTGGACGACGGTTTCCGGGCCCAGTTTTGCGGCGGCACGTTGATTTCCGGGCAGTGGGTTGTCACGGCCGCGCACTGCGTGGCGGACCAGAGCGGGGCCTTGAAATACAACCCCGGCGACCTGCACGTGCTCAGCGGCCGAACGGACTTGCGCGGCCAGGGGGGGGACCGGATTCCCGTTGCGCGGATTGTGGTGCATCCACAATACAACGGCAATACCAATGATTCCGATCTGGCCCTGCTTCAGTTGACCAAACCGCCAGCGGACGGAACCACTTGGGGGGCCTTGCCACTGATCCCTCCCGGAGATCCGGCTGGTCTGACCAATCCCGGCGCTTCGGCCTGGGTCGCGGGCTGGGGGGCACTGGGGCCGAGGGGCGGCTTTCCAACGGTCCTCCAGGAGGCGCAATTTCCCATTGTCAGCCAAGCAGCGTTGATTCTGGCCTATCCGCCGCCGCTGTTCAGTATCACCGGCAATATGATCGGTGCTGGTCCCGGAGACGGCTCGAAGGATACCTGTCAGGGGGATTCCGGAGGGCCGATGTTGGTTCGTGACGGCTCGGGGAACGCCTATCTGGCCGGGGTGACCAGTTGGGGGTTGCAGTGCGGAACTGCGGGAATTTATGGAGTCTATGTCCGGATGGCCAACTACTGCGGCTGGGTCAAGGGAGTTTCCGGGGTTGGTGATTGCGACGCGGACGACGGCGGCGGAGGCTGCACCGTTGCTCCGGGACAAGGTCTGGGTGGAGAATGGTTGATCCTGGGATTTTTTTTCGTGTTCTGGATGTTTGGGCGACGCTTCGTGGCAACTCGGTACGCACCACTTGAGTCGAGGGCGAACTCGCGTTAGTCGCATTGCGAAGAGGTTGGAAATGCAGGAAGTGGTCCGTGTGACGGTGACCCCACGCCGAGAGATGGTCGTGGTGGTCAATGCCGGTTTAGAAGCACTGTGTCGGTTGCGCAATACCCCGCAAGAGGACGCCAAGCGGTTGCAACTGGCCGTGGAGGAGGTCTTTCTCTATGCCCTGAGCACCATCAAGACCTCCAAGCACAACGCGGACATCTCCGCTCGCTTCCGGGTTCAGGACAACAGCTTTCAGGTGGTAATTGAGTATCCGGGGATACGTGGTCCGCTGGACCACTATCTCCGGACCGATCACCTCCACCTCTTGCAGGTCAAAACCTTCGAGGCCCTGGGCCTGTGCATCGCGAGCAAACTCCTGGAC
>SKYX01000285.1 GCA_007127655.1 Desulfonatronum sp. | reverse complement strand
TCACCCATCAACGATCAACCGTCAACCATCAACGAGCGAGACGCAAAACGACGTTTTGCAACCTGCTCCCGTCAGGATAACGCGATGTTCGAGTTGCTATTGGTGGTCGGTCTGGCGACCTTGGTTTCGATGTTATGCTCGCTGTCCGAGGCCGTGCTGTATTCCGTGCCCTGGAGCCATCTGGAGCAGATGCGCAAGAGCGGAAAGAAGAGCGGCATGCTGCTTTTTGACCTGCGCAACAACGTGGAGCGGCCCATTGCCGCGATCCTGACCCTGAACACCGTGGCCAATACGGCCGGAGCGGCGGTGGCCGGCGCCTTCGCCGCCGCGCTCTTCGGCACGGAGAGTCTGATCTATTTTTCCGCCGTCTTCACGATGATCATCCTGGTCTTCGCTGAAATCATCCCGAAAACCATAGGTGTGATGTACAATCGGCAAATTGCCGGCTTCCTGGCCCAGCCCTTGTGTTTTCTGGTGGTGCTGTTCAGCCCGATAATCTGGTTGATGGACAGGGTGACCCTGTTGATCGGGCGTAAAAAGGTCGGTCCGGACGCTACGGAGGACGACCTGCGGGCCGTGATCAGCCTGACCCGCAGGGCTGGTGCGATCAAGCCCTATGAGGAAATGTCCATCCGCAACATCCTGACCCTGGACACCAAGATCGTCAAGGATATCATGACCCCGCGCACGGTGATCTTTTCGTTTCCGGCGGAATTGACCGTGGGCCAGGCCAGAACGTTGAAGACCGTGTGGCCGCACAGTCGCATTCCGGTGTACGAAGACGAGGACCAGGAAGATATCGTGGGAATCGTGTATCGGCGTGAATTGCTCGAAGCCCTGGCCAACGACCAGGACGATCTGGTGCTGGGGAGGCTGATGAAGCCGGTCCAGTTTGTTCTGGAATCCATTACCCTGGACAAGCTGTTGGTGCGCTTTCTGGAGTCCCGGATGCACCTGTTCATTGTTCTGGATGAGTATGGAGGGCTGGCTGGACTGGTAACCCTGGAAGACGTGCTGGAGGAGATTTTAGGCAGCGAGATCGTGGACGAGACCGACCAGGTCGTGGATATGCGCGAGCTGGCCCGGCAGCGACGCAGCCAACTGGTGGCGAGCAAGGTTGAAAGGTAGGAAGGTGAAAGGTGGGAAGGTCAGGGGGGATTTCTTTGGACGGTTTCAAGAACCACGATGATCCGCTGGGAGTAGAGGTGTTTTTTCAGGATGTGGTCGCGCCACGCGCGTCCGAGGTCGTCTGGCAGGGACGAATCGTTGTCCAGCCGTCGTATGAGATCCTGGAGTGACGTCGGAGTGGTGAAATCGACTTCCTGGGCCAGTTTTTGGTCGAAGATCGCCAGGCCGGGTGTGCGATCCGTGAGCAGAAAGCCTCCCGCGGCCCAGACATCGAAATTACGCTGGGTCAGCCCGTTGGGCAGGAGCAGGCTGGTCAGGTTCAGGGTGACGCGGGCCTGGCGGTAGATTTGGGCCAGGGGGCCATAGTAGTCCACTTCCGGGCGGACGTCGCTCGAATCGGGCAGCAGGTCTTTCCAGCCCGGGTCTCCGAATACGGTCAGATTCCCATCCCGGCCCGCGGCCTGAAGATATGCCGCGCGGCGGCGGCGGCTGTATTGCTCCGCGGCAAACCCCACCTGACGCACGGCATGTCCCGGCCACAAAGCCGGGAAACGCAGCTGTTGCCACCACCAAGAGAAGTCCGGTCGGCCGCCCTGGGCCATGAAGGCCGTGGCCGTGGATTCCAGGTCTTCCGGGATGACGCACCCGGCGAAGAATCGTTCCTTGCCCGGAAACGCCGAGCGCCCGACAAACACCATCCGCCGATTCAGGTCGGACCAGCCTTCCGCTGGCTGGCCAGGTGTTTCTTGGTGGAGGAAATGTTCGGCCGCGGCCAAGGGCAGGTGGAAGACCTGGACCGCGCCGTGGTCAAGCAGGCGGGGAATGAACCAGTCGTCCGTGACGAACAACCGGCACTGCTTCCAATAGGCGGAGCGCAGCCCGGTCAGCAGGTGAAACGGGTTGTCCACGCACCAGACGCAGACCCGAACCCCGGCGTGTCGGAGCAGGGCGTGGTTCTGGCCCAGTGGGTCCAACCCTTGGAAGTTGACGCTGAAGAACAGGTCCGGTCGTTCCTCCTTCAGCCGCCCGAGTGTTTCCCGTGGCGACATGGATTCCGGTACCAACCGCACGGTCACCCCCTGGGAGGTGAAGGCCCGGCTCAGTTCGTGGGCCAGCAGCCTTTGCTCGGAAGCGGGCAGCCAGACGACGCTTGTGTCTTGGGCGGTCGGAGGAGGAAGGCGTCGCAGGGCGATCCGGGCCAGAACCGGGGACCAGAAATCCGGAAAGATGGTCAGTCCCGGCCCGTAGAACAGGGTGGTCCTGGAGATAATGTCCGGGGCGTCAAGGTCTTGGAGGGTGATGGGCCGCCACCGCGCGGGGAGGGCGGCTCGATGACTGGAAGGCATCTGGCGTTGCAGTTCCGGGCATTCCAGGTAGGCCACGTCGCCTCGCTCTCGTAGCATGTCCGCGACAACGGACGGGTCCGGCCCGATGCCCAGCAGGAGAGCGCCGGAGTTTGCGGCCCCGTCTCCGGCATGCAGGGTCTGATACTGCTCCGGATCGGAAGGAAGGGATTTGCGGCGTCCGAACTGGTCCAGGACCTGAATGCGGCGGGGGCGTGTCTTTTGAGCGTCCGTCGGTTTGTCGGGCATTGGGGGGCGCTTGGCTCTGGAGAGGGTTTCGGGTAAGCTGCCCGGCGGAAACAGAGGTGGGCAGGATGAAAACGTATCGGGATCATTATTTTCAACGGGCCAAGCAGGACAACTATCCGGCTCGCTCGGTGTACAAGCTCAAGGAAGCGGACAAGCGGTTCAAACTGCTGCGCCCCGGCCAGAAGGTGCTGGATCTGGGCGCATCGCCGGGCTCGTGGTCGCTGTACGCCGCCGGGAAGGTCGGTCCCTCGGGCCGCTTGCTGGCTCTGGACCTGAATCCGCTGACCATCGACCTGCCCGAACAGGCGCTGTTCATGCAGGGCGACGTTTTCGACGAGTCCGGGGACGGCTATCGCCTGATCCTGGAATCGGCCCCTTTCGACGTGGTGCTCAGCGACATGGCACCCCGCACCACGGGCGTCAAATTCGCGGACCAGGCCCGCTCCCTGGACCTGGCTGATCAGGCCCTCGCACTGTGTAAAGCCTGCCTGATAAAGGGCGGCTCGTTCGTGGTCAAGTTCTTCGAGGCTCAGGAAGCCAAGGTGCTGCTGGACGAAATGCGGATCGTCTTCACCCGGGTGCACGGGTTCAAACCCAAAAGCTCCCGGCCGGAAAGCAAGGAAATGTTCTATATCGCCACCGGGAAGAAATAGGCGGATCTCACGTCGGGCCTG
>SKYX01000387.1 GCA_007127655.1 Desulfonatronum sp. | reverse complement strand
GGCAGACCACGGAACCGACGATCAAAGCCGCTACAGCCGACAGGGCCAGGCGCAGGATGAGCACGTCCGGGTTCATTCCAAAAGCGAACAGGGTGGACGCGGCCACCACCGGATTGAGCACTGGCGCGGCCACCAGAAAGACCGCCCCGGCGGCCAGCGGCATCCCTTTACGCACCAGGCTGCGAACCACCGGAATGATGGCGCACTCGCAGATGGGAAACAGGGCGCTGAGCAGCACCGCCGGGAGCAGTGACAGCCAGGGATTTTCCGGCAGCCAGCGCCGGAAAAAATGCTCCGGAATGAGCACCAGGACCAGCGAGGAAAACAACGCTCCCAGGAGAATGAAGGGAAAGGATTCAAAGACGATGCTCAAAAAGATCATCTTGGCGTGCAGGAGGGCGTCGATCATGGGGCTTGGGCGAGGCTGGATAGGGATAGATTGAAAGTTGAGTTTGAAAAAAGCCTGGATACTTTGAAAGTTGACTTTCAAAGTATCCAGGCTCGGTTATTCCAATAAATTATGGGCGGCCTGTCCTTCAGTCATCAAACGTTGATCTTGGGGCACGTCGCCAAGGCTTTCTGGATGTCGCATTCAGCGAACTCGTCGTCCTTGAGCTTGCCCTGGTTGAAGGCGTCGTAAGCTCCAAGATCAAGCAGGCCGTGTCCGGAATAGAGAAAGACGATGACGGTATCAGGATCGCTTTCCTTGGCCACATCTATGGCTGCTTTGATGGCGTGGGAGGTTTCCGGTGCGGGCAGGAAGCCTTCGGTTTGCAGGAACAGCTTTGCCGCCTCGAAGACGTCGTTTTGATAATAGGCGCGAGGCTCCACCATGCCCTGGTCAACCAGGTGAGAGACGATGGGCGCATCGCCGTGGTAGCGCAGACCTCCGGCATGAATGGGCGGCGGGAAGTAGCCCGAGCCCAATGTGTGCATTTTCAGCAACGGGGTCATCTTGGCCATATCGCCGTAGTCGTAGCGGAATTCACCCTTGGTCAGGGTCGGGCAGGCCTTGGGTTCCACGGCCACGAAGCGCGGGCCTTTGCCGTGCATCTTTTCCGGAACAAAGGGTAGCACCAAGCCGCCGAAGTTACTGCCTCCGCCTACGCATCCCACCAGGACGTCGGGTGTCTCGCCTGCCAGGGCCAGTTGCTTTTGGGTTTCCAAGCCGACGATGGTCTGGTGGAGCAAGACATGGTTGAGCACGCTGCCCAGGGAGTATTTGGCGTCGTCATGGGTGGCTGCGTCTTCCACGGCCTCGGAAATGGCCAGGCCCAGGCTGCCGCCGGAGTCCGGATTCTGGGCCAGTACGGCCCGTCCGGCATTCGTCTTGTTCGAGGGCGAAGGGAAAACCTCGGCCCCATAGGAACGGATCAACACGCCCCGATACGGCTTTTGCTCATAGCTGCAGCGGACCATGTACACGGTGCATTCCAGTCCAAACATCTTGCAGGCGAAGGACAGGGCCGTTCCCCACTGTCCGGCCCCGGTTTCGGTAGTCAGACGGCGTACGCCTTCCTGCTTGTTGTAGTAGGCCTGGGCAATGGCCGTGTTCGGCTTGTGAGAGCCGGCCGGGGAGAGGGACTCGTTCTTATAGTAGATCTTGGCCTTGGTTCCCAGGGCCTTTTCCAGGCGGTGCGCCCGAACCAGGGGCGTGGGTCGGAACAGCCGATAGATGTCCCAGACTGGCTCAGGAATGTCGATCCAGCGCTGGGAAGACATCTCCTGCTCGATGACGGACATGGGGAAAATGGCGGCCAGTTTCTCCGGCCCCAGGGGTTGTTGGGTGGTGGGGTCAAGCGGCGGAGCCAGAGGCGGGGAAAGGTCGGGCAGGACATTGTACCACTGGCGGGGCATGTCCTTTTCGGGCAAGTTGATACGATAATCCATGGAAAGGTCTCCTGCTGGGTCGACGTTGATGAGGCGGCGAGTCGCTGTGAGGCTACAAAAACCGAATTGGTTTTTTGGCCGGAAGGCGTGGAACTGTCAACATGCGCCGGAGATGTTCTTGGTTGGTGCCGAGGCGTGTTGATCTCAGCGGAGCCGAGGTGAGAGGTGGAGAATGCGTTCCACGATGGCCGTAGTGGAAAAGTCCGGCAACAGGTCGAGGCTGAAAACCTCACCGTTCCAGGATGCGACCTCAGCCCCGCCAACGATGCGATCCTTGGTCCAATCTCCGCCCTTGATGAGGACATCTGGACGAATGGCCTTGATCAACTCCAGTGGCGTGTCCTCCTCGAAAGCGATCACGGCATCGACGCACTCCAGGCCGGCCAAGACGTAGGCGCGCTGGTCAAGCGGCGTGACAGGGCGCGTTGGGCCCTTCAGTCTGGTGATGGACGCGTCACTGTTCAGGCCGACGACCAACATGTCGCCATGCGCGCGGGCGCGGCGCAGCAGGTGGACATGGCCGGCGTGCAGGATGTCGAAGCAGCCGTTGGTGAAGACGAGGGGACGTGGATGGGCGCGTTCGCGTTTGCAAAACCCTTCCAGAGATTGAATTTTCGGGTGAGTGAGTTTCGATGGGGCCATCAGTTTTTGGAAAAAGACTCGAATCGCTGGACAGCGCTGGTATTCAGCTTGAAGGTCAGGGCGTAGAGATGGTGGAAAAAATCGACGTATTCCACGAAGACATGGTCCGGAACATGGATGCGGGCGGCGGAAAAGTTCAGAATGCAGTGGATGTCGGATTCCACGAGGTAGTTGGCGGCACGCTGGGCGCGATCCGTGGGCGTGGTGATGATGCCGATTTCGATGCGCATATCCTTGACGTTTTCCTTCATGCGTCGCGGACACATCACTTCCAAGCCGGCGATGGTTTCCCCGATCTTGAACGGATCGCAGTCAAAGGCGGCGACTACTTGGAATCCTCGTTTCGGAAAGCCTTTGTAGCGAAGCAGGGATCGTCCAAGATTGCCGACGCCAATCAGAGCGGTACGCCAAATGCGATCCGTGCCCAGGGAAACCTTGATGGACTGGATCAGTTTGGCGACGTAATAACCGACTCCACGGACGCCGAATTCTCCGAAGTAGGCCAGGTCTTTGCGAATTTGAGACGGGTTGACGTCACAGGCGCGAGCAAGTGCCTCGGAAGAGACAACTTCGATCTCCTCATCGTTCAGCGCTTCGAGTACCTGGAGATACACGGCCAGGCGCTGAATCGTGGCCCTGGGGATGTGTTTGCTTTTCACAGGTATACTTAATGAGTTGTGAAAAAATGAACATGTTTGCGGCCAAAAAAGACCGCCCTCCTGTCGAGAGCGGTCTTTTTTGTTCTTTGCGAGACGAAGCGTGCCGTGTTAGCCGATGAAGGGGTTGGCGAACAGCAGGATCAGGTTCACGACCAGGGCGTAAATGGCCAGGGACTCGATGAAGGCCATGCCCAGGAGCAAGGTAACGGTGATCT
>SKYX01000209.1 GCA_007127655.1 Desulfonatronum sp. | reverse complement strand
TTCACGGCCACCAGCTCATCCATCAGCGGCGCATCGATGTGCAACCGCCCGGCCGTGTCCACCAGGAGAACGTCCAAGCCCTTGAGGGCCGCCTCGTCCCGAGCCTGGAGGCAGATGTCCACGGGCCGCATCTGGGCGGTGGAGGCAAAGGCCGGAACGTCCAGTTGGGAGGCCAGCTTGTGGAGTTGATCAATGGCCGCCGGGCGGTAGACGTCCGCGGGGACCAGGAAGGGAGAACGCTTCAGACGGCGCAGGTGCAGGGCCAGCTTGGCCGCGGTGGTCGTCTTTCCCGAGCCCTGCAAACCGACCAGCATGATGACCACAGGCGGCTTGCCCTGGAGTTGCAACCCCAGATGCTCGCCGCCCAGCAAGTCGACCATTTCATCGTGGACGATCTTGACCACCTGCTGACCGGGCGTCAGGCTGCCCAGGACGTCCTGGCCCATAGCCCGTTCCCGAACCCGTTCCACGAAGTCCTTGACGACCTTGAAATTGACGTCCGCTTCCAGCAAGGCCAGACGCACCTCGCGCAAACCTTCCTGGACGCTCTTCTCATCCAATCGGCCGTGACCGCGGATTTTTTTGAAGACGGACTGCAGACGATCCGCCAAACTGTCGAACATGGGGTATCCGGACTTGAAGCTTCAGAAGACAAAGCGAAAACGTATGCCACTATCCGAGAGCCGGACCGGAGTCAACCGCCTGCAAAAGGGCGGTGTAAGGCGAATTCAGGGGATAGTTCGTTTTGCCGGATAAATTGGTTGACACTTCCGAGTACGGTTGTCCATGCCTACGGCCGTAGGGGCGACCGGCCGGTCACCCCTCCACCGAACGGATGCCCAAAAGAAGACGTTGCGATTTGGCAACCAATTCTGAATCATTCCGGATTCGTCCTGCCGTTTTTGTAATCCGAACTTGCAAAAATGCACGTTTTTTGAAAGATTCCCAACGCGCAAGAATTCGACGCGGACCCCGACGGCGACACGAACATCTTTGAAAACTTCTGGTTTCTGTCCATGGCACAGCCGTTGCTACCGATCCTTCTCGGCGTCGGGTTCCGCGCACGGCAACCCGGCAGTCAGATCCGGCGACCGTGTTCGTCGCCCTCACCCCAAAACGCTCCCGCTTGGAGGAACCCCATGCTCAAGACCTTGCCTTCGCTGTCTTCCCGCATCATCCTGAGTTTGTCCGCGCTTTGTCTGTTCCTTGTCCTGGCCACATCCGCCTCGGCCCAGACCCCCATCCGCTTTACCCTGGACTGGAAGTTCGAGGGACCCATCGCGCCTTACCTGCTGGCCCATGCCCGCGGCTACTTCGCCGAGGAAGGGCTGAACGTGACCATTGATTCCGGGACCGGATCGGCCGGGGCCGTAAACCGGGTCGCCTCCGGGGCCTACGATGTCGGCTTCGCGGACATCAACGCCATGATCGAGTTCAACGTGGGCAATCCGGACCAGGCCCTGAAGGCCGTGTTCATGATCTACGACCACCCGCCCTTTGCCATTTTCACGAAAAAGGAAAGCGGCATTCAGACCCCGGCGGACCTGGCCGGCAAGACCCTGGGCGCACCGGTCTTCGACTCCCCCCGCAAGACGTTTTCCGCCTTTGCCGCAGCCACCGGCCTGGACGCCGAGGCCGTGAACTGGACCTCCATGGACCCGCCTTTGCGCGAGCCCATGCTGCTGCGCGGCCAGGTGGACGCCATCTCCGGCTTCTACTTCACCAGCCTGCTCAACCTGGAGAACCTGGGCATTCCCGCCGATGAACTGACGATCTTCCTGTATCCGGACTACGGCGTGAATCTGTACGGCAACGCCATCATCGTCTCCCCGCAACTGGCCGCTCAGCCTGAGGCGGTCAAAGGCTTCCTGCGCGCCGTGGTTCGGGGCTGGGCCGAAACCCTTGAGGACCCCGCCGCGGCCATCGCCTACGTTCGCCAGCGCGACGGTCTGATCGACGTGGACCTGGAAACCCGCAGACTGAAGCTGGCCATCGAGACCAGCGTGGCCACGGAGTACGCCGCGGCCAACGGCATGGGCGACGTGGATGACGAACGCCTGGCCAAGGCCATCGCCGAAGTGGTCAACGCCTTTGCGCTCCCGACCACGCCCGCACCGGAAGCTGTTTTCGACCGCTCCTTTCTGCCCGATCAAGAAACCCGGTCCATCTTCTAAGGGCGATCCTTCAATCCATGACATCGCAAGCAGATCACGCGGACCCGCACGGCCAAACCGGCCGTGCGGGCCTGTTCGTTGAAATAAAAGACGTTGACCTGGCCTATGGCGAGGACGCCGAGAGCCTGGCCGTCCAGGGGCTGAACCTGGATATCCGCGAAGGAGACTTCGTGGCCGTGGTCGGCCCGTCCGGGTGCGGCAAATCAACCCTGCTCAAGCTGGTCACCGGCCTGATGCCCCCGACCCGGGGCGCGGTCTTCGTGGACGGCGACCGGGTCGGCGGCACGCTGTCCTTCGTGGGCATGGCCTTCCAGAACCCCACCCTCCTGCCCTGGCGCGACACCCTGCGCAACATCATGCTCCCCCTGGAGATCGTTGAGCCCCACCGGAGCCGACTGCGCAAGGAGAAACCCGCCTATCTGGAACGGGCCCGCAACCTGCTGCGGACCGTGGGCCTGGCGCCCTACGAATCCAAGCAACCGTGGGAACTCTCCGGCGGCATGCGCCAGCGGGCCAACCTTTGTCGGGCCCTGATCCACGATCCCCGGCTGCTGATGCTGGACGAGCCCTTCGGGGCCCTGGACGCCTTCACCCGTGAAGAATTGTGGTGCGTGCTGGCCGATCTGCGCCGCGCCAAGCAGCTCACCGTGGTCCTGGTGACCCACGACCTGCGCGAAGCCGTGTTTCTGGCGGACACGGTCCACGTGATGAGCAGCCGTCCCGGACGCATCGTCCACAGCCGCCGCGTGGACCTGCCCGGACCACGCACCCTGGAAACCTGCTACGAACCGGCCTTCGTGGACATCGTCCACGAGCTGCGCGGCCACATCGAGCGCGTGCGCTGCGACGGCCCCCAAGGAATCGCCGATGTCCCCACTGCGTAAAAACCTGGAGCGCTACTCCCCGGTGATCGTCACCGTGGCCATGTTCGTGGCCTGGGAAGCCGTCTCCCGGCTGGCCAAAATCCCCAGCTACATCCTGCCGCCACCCAGCGAGGCCCTGATGGCCGGGTACGAGTTCGCCGGGCCCATCAGCAAGCACGCCTTGCAGACCCTGTATACCACCCTGGCCGGATTCGGCCTGGCCGTGGTTTTCGGCATGCTCGTGGGCGTGATCATCGGTTCGTCCAAACTGCTCTACCGGGCCTTCTACCCGATCCTGATCGGCTTCAACTCCGTGCCCAAGGTGGCCCTGGTGCCCCTGCTGGTGATCTGGTTCGGCATCGGCACGGTCCCGGCGATCATCACCGCGTTT
>SKYX01000415.1 GCA_007127655.1 Desulfonatronum sp. | reverse complement strand
TCTCCAGGGCGGTGTGCCGCCAATTGTCCACGATGCACTGCCGGTATTCCGCGTCCTCGTACAGGGCGTTGTCCATGGAACTGAAACCGATCTGAACGGCCTGCATGATCCATTCAAAAATCGGATTATCGGCCATTTTGGCGAATAACAGGTTCAGTTCCCGGTCCAGTTCGGCAAGCAGCTCCATGTTCGCCTCGTCCGCCACGCCCGCAAGGGCATCGGCCTTGTCCTGGAGCCGTTGCTTCTGCTCCACGCTGCCGCGGGCAATGGCCAGGTCCGTGATCACGGAGTCCATGCTTTCTCGAAATTCAATCAGATACATGGGATCGGTCTGGTTCTGCTTCAGGAACAAGGCGAAGGACTCGCTGATGCTAACCACCTCGATATTCTTGACGTACGCCCCGCCCTTGGCCCCTTTGCGGATATCGATCAGTCCTTTGTGCTTGAGCACCTGCAACGCTTCGCGAATTACGCCGCGCCCGGTCTTGAACAGAACTTGCAGTTCCCGCTCGCTGGGCAGACGCTCACCGGGCTTGACCTTGCCGCCAAGCACCGCGGCTTGAATCTGCAAAGCGATGTCCTCACCGGCACGTCCGGCCTTGAGGGGAGCCGAGCAGACTCCCTCCAGCCCTTCGGCTTTACCGGCACCAAATGGACGGTCCATTAAGCTGTCCTCCTGACAAGATTTGTCGGTATCGAAAAGGCAAAATTAAACAAAATCAAGAATAAAACTCCAAAAGGCACCACCCAATGGCCAGACCAATCTACATGCCAGCGTATGAATGTCAACCCCAAAAGAATCCGAAAGCCTCGCTTGTCCATCTGCTCACATGAGTCTGGACCGTGATCGGGCTGGACCTGATTCCGGAATGTGATAAGAACAAACCCAAAAGCATTCGGCTTTTGCGAAACGCCAAACAGCGTGTTTGGCAAACATCAAGGAGGCAGCATCATGAACAAAGGTGACGGCGGATGGAGCCCGTATCTGGCCGGAGGACTCAGCGGCCTGGTCGGGGTGATGTCGGTCTGGTTGGCCGGACAATTTTTTGGTGCGTCCACGTCCTTTGTGCGCACGGCGGGGATGATCGAACAGTGGTTCAGCCCGGAGCGGGTCGGCCAACTGGAGTACTTCATCCGGGTGGTCCCGCGCATCGACTGGCAGTGGATGTTCGTGATCGGGATCGTGCTGGGCTCCCTGGTCTCGGCCTGGACCTCGGGCTCGTTCCGCTGGCAGTCCGTCCCGGACATGTGGCGGGAACGCTTCGGCCACACCCCGGTGAAACGGGCCATTTTCGCTTTTACTGGAGGCGTGGTGGCCATGTTCGGCGCCCGCCTCGCCGACGGCTGACCAAGTGGTCATGGGTTGAGCGGTTCGCTTCAACTGGCTGTCAGCGGTTTTGTGGCTTTGGTTTGCTTTTTTATCGGCGGGATGATCATGGCCCGCATCGTCTATGGAGGTGGCAAGTCATGAACATCCTGATCTACGGACTGATCACCGGTTTCCTGTTCGGCTTCCTGCTCCAGAAGGGCCGCGTGCTGCGCTATGACAAGCAGCTCGGCGCGCTGCGATTGATGGACATGACCATCGTCAAGTTCATGCTTTCCAGCGTGATCGTGGGCATGGTCGGGGTGTACCTGCTGCAGGATCTGGGAGTGGCCAAGCTCTCGGTCAAATCCCTGATGCTCGGCCCGATCATCATCGGCGGCCTGCTTTTCGGTCTGGGCTGGGGCCTGCTGGGTTACTGCCCGGGCACCTCCATGGGAGCCCTGGGTGAGGGACGCTGGGACGCGCTGTGGGGCATTCTGGGGATGATCGTGGGCGGGGGGCTCTTTGCCGAAGCCTATCCCTGGCTGCGGTCCACGGTCTATACCTGGGGCGACTACGGACGTCTGACCCTGCCGGAAATGCTCGGCGTCAATCACTGGCTGATCATTCCGGTATTCATCGTCGGCGCGATCCTGCTTTTTCGCTGGTTTGAACGTAAGGGACTTTAGCCCTTTCTTCCCCTTCCGGGTGCGCCTCCCCAATTTTGCGCCCGGAAGGGAAAAGGGGTAGGCTCATGCTTCAACACGGCAGATCCCCTTCCACTCAACGTTCGCCCCATTCTTCCCAACACGCATGACCCAATCCTACCACGCCCTGGCCCTCTACTCCGGGGGCCTGGACAGCATCCTGGCCATGAAGACCGTGCTCGACCAGGGACTGCGAGTCCTTGGCCTGCATTTCTGTTCCCCGTTTTTCGGCCATCCGGATAAAATCGAACATTGGCAACGCATTTATGGGCTGGAAATCCAACCCGTGAACGTGCACCAGGAGTTCATCAACATTTTGCGCCAAGGCCCGCGCTTCGGCTACGGCAAGATCCTCAACCCCTGCGTGGACTGCAAGATCACCATGCTCTCTCATGCCAGGTCGTTGCTGGACCAGTATGGCGCCCGGTTTCTGATCAGCGGGGAAGTCCTCGGCCAGAGGCCCATGTCCCAGCGCCGGGACACCTTGAACCTGATCAGCAAGCAGGCCGAGGTCCGCGACCTGTTGCTGCGTCCGCTTTGCGCCGGGCATATGCCCTCCACGCCCATGGAAGAGGAAGGCCTGGTGGACCGAACCCGGCTGCATTCCATTTCCGGCCGCGGACGCAAGGACCAGCTCCGTCTGGCCGAATCCTACGGACTGGCCGAAATCCCCACTCCGGCCGGCGGCTGCCTGCTGGCGGAACAGGAATCCGCCAAACGTTTCTGGCCGGTCCTGACCCGCATTCCCGAACCGTCCCCGCACGACTTCGCCCTGGCCAACATGTCCCGGCAATACTGGAACGACGGACTTTGGATGATGGTCGGCCGCAACAAGATGGACAATGACGCCCTGGCGCGCATGGCCCAGGCCGATGATCTGCTGTTCAAGGCCGTGGACGTCCAGGGCCCCCTGGCCCTGGGTCGTCGCAAGCCGGGCATAATCTGGACCGAGGAGGATATCCGCCGGGCCGCGACCTTCGTGGCCGGCTTCACCGCGAAAAAACGCCCCCCTGGACAAACTCCCCTGATTCGCGTCACCAGTTCCGGCCAATCCTCCACCCTGGAATGCCCCGCCGAATCCCCGTCCGAAACCGGCTGGACGGAGTTCACCTGGGACCGGACCAAACGAGAAAAGCAGGACTGGATCGACGCCAATTCCCCATCCTAACTGTGAAAAACATTTGTCGGCAATCCGTTCAAAAACCCCCAAGTGCAAGGAGCAAAAAAAGTTTAAGATCGAAGCGTATTTATTGATACGTGAGAGTTTGAACTTTTTGCAGCGACGCGGCAATTGGGCGTTTTTCAACGGATTGCTGAGGCGACCACCATGGACACCCTCGTCAACATCGGCCTGATCGTGATCAGCGCCGCGCTGCTCTGGAAAGGGGCGGAGCTGATCGTGGACAGCGCCGCGGC
>SKYX01000319.1 GCA_007127655.1 Desulfonatronum sp. | reverse complement strand
CGTGGCCCTGAACGGCGAACAGGCACTGAAACGGGCCCTTGGCGAGAAAAAGCCGGACTTGGTTCTCCTGGACATCCAGATGCCGGACCTGGACGGGTTCGAGGTCTGTCGAAGGTTGCAGGAAGAACCGGAAACCAGGGACATTCCGGTGATCTTCATCACGGCCAAATCCAATGAGAGGGACGAGGAGCAAGGCCTGGCCGCGGGCGCGGTGGACTACATCACCAAGCCCTTCGGCCCGGCCGTGGTACTGGCCCGGATTCGGGTCCACCTGGAACTGAAGCGCAAGCGGGACATCCTTCGGAATCTCTCCAACAAGGACGGCCTGACCTGCATCGCCAACCGCCGCCGCTTTGAGGAATTTCTTGAATTCGAATGGCAGCGCGGCATCCGCGGCGGTGAGCCTCTGTCCCTGGTCATGGCGGACATCGACAATTTCAAGCTGTACAACGACCATTACGGCCACGCCGCGGGGGACGAGTGCCTGCGGGAAGTGGCCAGGTGCCTGAGCGGCGTCATTTCCCGACAAACCGACTTGGTGGCCAGATACGGCGGCGAGGAGTTCATCTGCCTGCTCACCGGCACGAGCCGGGACGGAGCCAGGGAGGTGGCCCGAAAAATGCTCGAGGCTGTCGAAGCCCTGGGCATCCCGCATGCCTTCAGTCCCGTGGCGCCGGTGATCACCCTGAGTCTTGGCGTGTCCACTCTGGTTCCCCAGCGGGACGGCAAGACGGCTCACGACCTCTTTCTGGCCGCGGACAAGGCCCTGTACCAGGCCAAAAGCACCGGCAGAAACAAGGTCGCCATGCTGGACGGGCTGAATGAGACCGACGAGCCGTTCACCGCTCAGCAACCAGTCCGGCAGCAACAACGCATCCTGATCGTTGACGACGAACAGATCAACCTGAACGTGCTCAAGGCCATCTTCCAGGACACCTACCAGACCATCAGCGCCCTGTCCGGGAGCCAGGCCCTGGAACTGGCCCGGACCGAGCCTGTGCCGGACATCATTCTCCTGGACATCCAGATGCCGGACATGGACGGCTACGAGGTTTGCGCTGCCCTGAAGGACGACCCGCGCACCAGGGACATCCCGGTTCTGTTCATCACCGTCAAGTCCAAGGAGACGGACGAGGCCAAGGGGCTGCGACTTGGCGCGGTGGACTACATCCCCAAGCCTTTCGATCCGTCCGTGGTCCATGCCCGGGTGAATACCCACCTGACCCTGCGACGCACCCTGACCGACCTGGCCCGGCGAAACGCCATCCTTGAAGACGCCCTGAACATGCGCGACAGCGTGGAGCGCATCGTGCGCAACGACCTCAAGCGCCCGTTGATGGATATTCTGAACAGATCGGATCGCCTGCTCGCGACACGGGATCTTCCGGCTTCGTTGCGGGAAACCGTGCGCGACATTGAACGATCCGGCTTCGAACTTCTGGAAATGATCGCCGCGTCCATCGACTTGTGGAAACTGGAACGGGGCGTCTATCAGCTCGAACCCCATCCGGTGAACCTGACCCGCATTGTTCAAACCGTGCTCAGAGCCTTGTCACCCCTGGAAGCGACGGAGAACAAGGCCGTCCAGTTCATCACCGAAGACGCCCCCGCCTCGATTATGATCCGCGGCGAGGAGTTGCTCTGCTATTCCATGCTCCTGCACCTGATCAAAAACGCCCTGGAAGCCGACCCGCCGGACCGGCCGGTAACCGTTGCCCTGGAGCACCCTCCGCGACAAGACACGGACCAGGAAGGCCGATCCCGAATCCGGGTCCGCATCGCCAACAGCGGCGTCGTCCCCTTGGAAATCCGCACCCGGTTCATGGAAAAAGGCGCCACTTGGGGCAAGCCCGACGGCAAGGGTCTCGGCACCTACTCCGCCCGCCTCATCGCCGAAACCCTCGGCGCGACCCTCCAGGTCCACATCGACGACGAGAACCAGTGTACCGAAGTTGTGCTGGAGTTTCCGGGTTAAGAAGGGGCGGGCACATAGGCCTGCCACCACATCAGGGCGTCCTCTCCAGACATTCCGCGACACCGCGCACCCCCGTGGCCTCCAACCACAGACACACGACGTCCAGGACGAGTTCGTCCCCGTGTTCGCCATTGGTCAAAACAGCGATGCCCCGTACCTGGGAGCCGTCCGGCTCATGGCCGGGCAGGAATGCCAGCAAGGAATGCCACGCCGGGAGATTGTCACCGGGATGAAAGGCCAACAAGCCTTGGCCGTCCGGGATATCCAACAATCCCAACCCCAGCCCCCAGCGGCTTCCGGCGAAGACCAGTCCGCTTTTTGCTCCGGGCTGAGGGGATAGCATGTCCCGCAAGAGTGAACGTTCCAAACCCAGGCTGGCCCCCCTCCCTCCTTCCTCCGTTGCGCTCGCGGTCAACCCGGCGGCGAAGCGCCCCAGATCCCCGGCCGTGGCCCACAGCCCGGCCGCGGCCAGGGCCGTGAACCGACGCTCCGGTACGGCGGCGTTGTCTGCAGTATAGGACCGCGCCTTGCGGCCGTACAGCCGAGGATCGTCGCCAAAGCTGCTCGACTCCATGCCCAGCGGATTCAAAATCAGATCCCGGGCCACCTGGGCAAAAGGCCGCCCGGTGACCTCTTCGATCAGCAGTTCCATCAGGGTGTAGCCTCCACCGGAGTAGGCCCACTGCTCCCCGGGCGGCAGGATCACGACCACGCCACGATCATCGGCGTCCGAAGCCGAGGTCAAGGAAGCTTCCAAGGTCTGAACCGGCTGGTCCGGCAAAAAGCCCAAGTACCCCGGCACCGAAAGCCCGGCGGTATGGCTGAGAATCCGGCGCAGCGTCACCTCGTCGGGGTCGAACTCCGACTCCGGGAGTCGCCAGCGGGTCACGTACAGGGAAACCGGTTCATCCAAATCCAGCAGCCCGTCCTGAACCAACCGCAAGACCACCGCCGCGCTCACGGCCTTGGAAATAGAGGCCGCCTGAAAAACCGTATCCGGAAGGGCCGGAAGCCACGCTTCCATCTCCGCCCACCCATATCCCTCCTCCCAAACGACCATTCCGTCTTCCACCAGAGCCACGGACGCTCCATGCACCTGCCACTTGTCCATCAGGTGGAACATGGCCTTTTCCAAAGCATCAGGCTGCAGAAAAACAACCTGAGCCGTGCCCGGACCAGCAAGGCCGACGAGCCACAAGCAAAACAGGCTGGGCAGTAGAAAGCGTGAAATTTGAAAATGACGTAACATGGGACCTCCATCTCTCTGCATGCAAGAAGTCATGTAAAATCGTAACTACTCAGCACATTTTCACGACAAGACATGGAGTGTTCGGGCTTGTCTCGATTTTTCAGCCTCGCAACTCCTTCGCCGGCTTCGTAACATCGAACCATTGCCCGAATAAACAACATTTTGCACTTCCGGCGTCCGGCAATGGTTAAATGAACGAATCCTGG
>SKYX01000205.1 GCA_007127655.1 Desulfonatronum sp. | reverse complement strand
GCCCTGATCTCCCGGATCGGTTCACCCGCCAAACACATCATCGACGTCGTCGAGCAGATCCAGGCCGACCTGGTCGTCCTGGGACGGCTCAATGAACCGTTTCCTTCCAAACTGCTCGGCTCCACCTGCTCTCGGGTCACATCCGGGGTATCCAGCTCTGTTTTGCTGATTCCCTGACTGTCTTGACAAAGCCCGCCA
This sequence comes from Desulfonatronum sp., assembly GCA_007127655.1. Lineage (GTDB taxonomy): Bacteria > Desulfobacterota > Desulfovibrionia > Desulfovibrionales > Desulfonatronaceae > Desulfonatronum. The sequence continues at coordinate 3,235 of SKYX01000205.1, read as the reverse complement.
ACCATCCCAACAAATGGGAGTTTCGCATGTTCCAAGACAAGGTCTTTCTGACCTCGTTGCTCATTGTCGTCGTGTTCGTCCTCGCCGGAGTGTTCGATCCGGCATTTCTGGACCGTGTCTCCGCCGCCCTGCATGGGGCGATCATCGCTCATTTCGGCTGGGCCTACATGCTCTCCGGCTTTTTCTTCCTGGTGTTCTGCCTGGTCCTGGCTTTGAGCAGGTACGGCGAGATCAAGCTGGGACGGGATCACGAAAAGCCGGAGTACACCTATTTTGGCTGGTTCAGCATGCTCTTCGCCGCTGGAATGGGCATCGGCCTGATTTTCTGGGGCGTGGCCGAACCCCTCAGCCACTACATGGACCCACCGGAATTCATCCAGCCGGAGACCGGCCAGGCGGCGACATTCGCCATGCGCTACAGTTTCTTTCACTGGGGCCTGCACCCCTGGGCGATCTACATCGTAATGAGCCTGGGCATTGCCTACTTTTCCTTCCGCCGCGGCATGCCGCCCCTGATCAGTTCCTGCTTCTACCCCATGCTCGGCAATCGCATCTACGGCCCCATCGGCAATTTCATCGACATCATGGCCGTTTTCGCCACCATCTTTGGGATCGCCACTTCCCTGGGGCTTGGCGCAATCCAGATCAACAGCGGCCTGGAACACCTTTACGGCCTGCCTTCCACCACCGGGGTCACCCTGCTGATCATCCTGGTGACAACGCTTTTGTTCATGGTTTCCGCCACGGTAGGGCTGGACAAGGGCATTCAGACCCTGAGCAAGGCCAATATCCTCCTGGCCTTCATCCTGCTCCTGTTCATGCTGGTCGCCGGACCGACCTCGTATATTCTCAACGTGTTTACCGACACCATCGGCGGATACGTGGGCAACATGCTGGAAATGAGCTTGGCGGTGAATCCGTTCCTGGGACAGGAGTGGTACAAGAACTGGACCCTGTTCTACTGGGCCTGGTGGATCGCCTGGTCGCCCTTTGTGGGCATATTCGTGGCCAGAATTTCTCGTGGCCGGACCATCCGGGAATTCATCAGCGGAGCCCTGCTGGTGCCGACCTTGCTGACCTTTGCCTGGTTCAGCGTGTTTGGGGGAGCCTCCTTATTCCTGGAGTTGGAACAAGGGACGAACATCGGCCTGGCTGTCCAAAACGACGTGTCCACTGGCTTGTTCCTGGTCTTCGACCAGTTTCCCGGTGCGCTGATCCTGTCCAACGCCGCCCTGGTGCTGCTGATCGTCTTTTTCGTGACCTCGGCGGACTCGGCCACCTTTGTCCTGGGCATCATGACCAGTAAAGGATCGCCCAACCCGTCCTTGGCCAAGAAAATCACCTGGGGAATCACCCAATCCTCCGTGGCCGCGATCCTGCTTGTCTCCGGAGGCTTGGCGGCCTTGCAGCGAATGGCCATCACGGCGGCATTGCCGTTCAACTTCATTCTGCTGTTCATGTGTTACAACATCTGGAAGGCCCTGGCGTCCGAAGCACGGGAAAGCCGGTTGCGACAGTGAGTCGAGGAGTTTTCATGATGTGGCGCTGTATACTCCGCACGGGCTGGTGTTTGGCTTCATTTGTTTTTTGGCCACAGACGGGAAAGGCAGACGAAGAGGGACGGTTGGGCGAGAAGCATAAGTCCAATCCCGACGTAACTACTCAGCACATTTTCACGACAAGACATGGAGTTATATCCCGACCATTCAGGGCAGAGTGCAACGCTCGGTCAGCCCAGATTCAACCCGGCTTCATCATGTCGCCAGACAGGACGCCAGCTGGTCCAGGGCCTGAGGCAGATTGCGGCGGCCGAATCCGACCCGGAAATGGTTCAACCCAGGCTCATACAGTGTTCCCGGAAGCAACAGCACCCCGGCCCGTTCCACGAGGTCGGCGCAGAACATGTCCACGTCGGCGCCCTTCAGCCGGGGAAAGGCCACCGTGCCGGCAAGAGGTCGTTGCCAGTCGAACCAGCGGGCATGTTCGGCGAAAAAGGCGTCCAGAGCATCCAGGTTGGAGCGGACGATTTTCAGGTTCCGCTGGATGATCCCAGCGGCGTTGCGCAGCGCCAAGGCGGCCAGAAACTCGCTGGGAGCGCTGTTGCAGATGGTGGTGTAGTCCTTGAAGGCGGCCATTTTCCGATACAGTTCCCTGTCGTGGGTGGCAATCCAACCAATGCGCAACCCGGCCAGGCCGTAGGCCTTGGACATCACCCCCAGGGAGACGGCCCGTTCGTCCAGGTCCACGAAGGCAGGCAGGCGCAGGGCCGGTTCCAGCTCCAGCCCCCGGTACACCTCATCGGCAAAGATGACGAAGCCATGCTGTTTGGACAGCGCGGCCAGTTCCCGGGCAAATGCCGCGGACGGCAAAAAGCCCGTTGGATTGTGGGGAAAATTGACCACCACCAGTTTCGTGCGCGGGGTCAACAGCGGCACAAGGTCGTCGATCTCCAGGGCCCAGCCCCGCTCCGGATCGCCGCGCCACGGAACGACATGTGCGCCAATACCCAGGGCCACTTCGCCCAGGGATTGATAATACGGCGCCTGCACGACGACGTGATCCCCCGGCTCCAGGGCGACATGCATGAAGTTGAAGATCGCCTCTTCAGCCCCGGCGTGCACAAGAACTTGCTCCGCGGATACCGTGGCGTACAGCCCCGCGATTTCGCGCCGCAGTTCAGGATCGCCAAGCGATTCCGTATAGCCCAGCCAAAGCGCCTGGAAACGCCGCTCGGCATCGGGTTCCATGGCCAGCAGCTCGCCCAGGGACAAGCTCTCGCTGTCCGAGGTGCAGAGCAGAAATGGAGCCGTGAATTCGTATTTGGCGAAATATCGCTCCAATCGAAAAGGTCTCAGGTGCATAGCGTTTCAGTCCTCATCAAAGTTTTATGAGGAGTCTCCCCCTGTGCCCCCGAATAAATCAGGCTGCGCTGGAGAATGATACAGACAGCACGGGGATGACTCACAACGTGAGGTCTCTCAATCTGCTCTTGAAGAAAGAGTGAAGACCGGCAAGGAAGGATATGCCGATCAAAACAGTGAAAAGCAGTTTCATGGAAAAGCCGAGAGTCACCACGCCAAGGGCTGTTCCGGCAGCGGGGGGATGTTCCGTATCGGTTGCAACCATGATGAAAATGGACAGCCCGACGGCAAAGGCATACCAAAATTCCAAGACGACCATTCTTGGACTGCAATACGGCACAATGAGCTCGGCAACGAAAAGACCGCAGACCAGG
>SKYX01000282.1 GCA_007127655.1 Desulfonatronum sp. | reverse complement strand
TATTGGCGATTCGGTTGGCGGTAAACAACCGCCATTGGTTGAAGTTTTCCTCCCAGTATCCAAACTCCATATTGAAGCAGCGGTCAACCGGTTGGTAATGCATCTGGCGATTAAATCGCTCACGGTCGGTCATGGTTCCATCCCATTTGGAACGAATCGGCGTGATCGTATTCATAATGATTGTATTCCTTAATTATTGCGTGTGGACGGTTTAGGGGTTCAGGGTTCAGGGGTTCAGGGGTTCAACGGTTCACGGTTCAGGGGTTCAACGGTTTTCGTGATTCAGCGGTTCAACCGTTCATGAAAGCAAGCAATCGGAGGGCAAAACGCCCTCCAACCGTTGAACCGTGAACCGCTGAACCGTGAACCTAACTTCCTACTTCGCCATGGCCGCTTCAATCACCGGCAGGGCGGGTTGGCCGTCGGCCGTGGTCACGCCGTCCATCCAGCCGCGATAGATTTCCGGGTTGGCGCGCAGCCAGGCCAGACCGGCATCCAGGGGCTCTACAGAGTTGTCTTCGTGGAGCATGTTCATGGCCTCGTTGACCATCGCGATGGGCACCAGGTAGTTGTTCAAGAATGTGGACACGTTGGGCTGCTCCTGGTCGAATCCGGTGCGGATGTTGATGTACACCGTGGCCGTGCCGTCGTTTTCGCCGAAAGTGGTTTCATCACTGCCCGTGAGGTAGGACATATCGATGATCTTGTTCATCCAGTGCGGGGACCAGCCCAGAAAAACGATCCACTGCTGGTTGCGGGCAAAGTTCTGGACCTGGGTCAGCATGGCCGTCTCGCTGGAGGGAATTAGATCAAAATCCCCCAGGTTGAACATGTTTTCATTGATCATCAGCTCGATGACCTCGTTGCCATCGTTGCCTTCCTCAATGCCGTAGATCTTGTTCTCCAGCTTATCCGCGAACTTGGCAATGTCCGAAAAGTCGCGCAAGCCGCCCTCGTACGCATAGGTGGGTACGGCCAGGGTGTACTTGGCGTCCTCCATGATCACGGAGAACGACTCCACCTTGCCGCTCTCGAAATGAGGCTCGGCAATGCTCTGCATGGTGGGCATCCAGTTGCCCAGAAAGATGTCCGCCTGGTCCGTGGCAATGGCCTGATAGGCGATGGGCACGGAAAGCAGCATGCTGGAGGCGTCGTAGCCCAGCTCATTCAGAAAGTACTGCGCCACCTCTGTCTTCACCGTCACACAGGTCCAGGGCACGTACACGAACCGGACGTCCTTGGAAGCCAGGGCGTTGCCGGCCAGACTGATCACCACGGCCATAACCATGGCCACCATCACGTTGCGCAATGTCTTGTCCATCGTTTCTCTCCTTGGTTGGATGGTTGGAAAATCGAAAATATTTTTTGGAACTACTCAGTTCATCCGTGCAAAAACGGACTGGATACCCGCCTTCGCGGGTATGACTGATTCGGAGGCAGCATGAAAAAACAAGTCATTCCGCGAAGGCGGGAATCCAGCGCCTGGGCACAACCAAACGCGAACAATACTGGATAGTTGAATTCTAATTATCCTTTGATGTTTGGCACATGCCGATAAAAGTCCACTGTGGACGGTGGCAGGGGCGTATTGCCCAGAATCGCGTCCGCGGCCTTTTCCGCGATCATCAGCACCGGGGCGCAGATGTTGCCGTTGGTGATTTCCGGCATCGCCGAGGCGTCCACCACGCGCAGATTCTTCAGGCCATGGACCTTCAAATCCTTGTCCACCACGGCCATGTCGTCGTAGCCCATCTTGCAGGTACAGCTGGGGTGATACGCGCTCTCCCCTTCCCGGGCCACGAAGTCCAGAACCTCTTCGTCCGTGGAGATATGTTCGCCGGGGGAGAGTTCCTTGCCCTTGAACGCCTCGAAAGCCGGTTGGTTGAAAATCTTGCGCGCGCACCCAATGGCCTCGATCCATTCCTTGCGATCCTTTTCCGTGGACAGGTAGTTGAACCGAATCCGCGGCGGGGTGGTCGGGTCATTGGACAGCAGCCGGACCGAGCCCTTGGCGTCGCTGTACATCGGACCGACATGGAGCTGGTACCCGTGGCCTTCGCTGGGCGCGCTCCCGTCGTAACGGATGGCGATGGGCAGGAAGTGGAACTGCAGGTTCGGATACGTGACCTCGTCGTTGCTCCGCACGAAGCCGCCGGCTTCGAAGTGGTTGCTGGCTCCAATCCCGGTACTCCGGAACAGCCATTCCAAGCCAATCTTGGGCATGTTCCAGGGCTTGAGGGCCGGGTAAAGGCTGACCGGCTGCTTGGACGCGCACTGAACGTAGACTTCCAGATGGTCCTGCAGGTTCTCGCCAACACCCGGCAGATCCGCGACCACGGAAACGCCCTTGGCCAAGAGATGGCCCGCATTCCCCACACCGGAGAGCTGGAGCAGTTGCGGTGAATTGATCGCTCCACCGCAACAGATGACCTCCCCGGCGTAAACCTTGTGCAGTTTGTCGCCCTTGCGGTACTCCACGCCCACGGCGGTGCGGCCCTCGAAGAGCACTCTGGTGGTCAGGGCCTTGCAGATCAGCTTCAGGTTGGAGCGGTGCAGGGCCGGATGCAGATACCCGCGGGCCGTGCTCCAGCGATTGCCGCGATAGGTGGTGCTTTCGAACTTGCCGAACCCTTCCTGCTGAAAACCGTTCACGTCCGAGGTAATCGGATATCCGGCCTGCTGCACCGCGGCGAAAAAAGCGTCAAATAGCGGGTTCTCGCATTTCGGGGTGGTCAGGTACTGCCCACCGGTCCTGCCCTGATAGGCGTCCGCGCCCTTCAGCCGGTATTCCATCTTTTGAAAATACGGCAGGCAGTGAGCGTAATCCCAGTTCTCCAGGCCCTTGATCGCGCCCCATTTCTCGTAGTCCATGGCGTTGCCGCGAATGTGGATCATCCCGTTGATGGAGCTGGAACCGCCCAGGACCTTGCCCCGGGGTTGGGCGATCCGGCGGTTGTGCATGTGCTGTTCCGGCTCGGATTCATAGGCCCAGTTGTAGAATGTGTTGGTCAGATTGAAAGCCAGGGCCGAGGGCATGTGGATCCGAAAATCCATCTTGTGATCCCAGCGGCCAGCCTCCAAAACCAGTACGCGACGGTCCGGATCCGCGCTCAGCCGATTGGCCAGGATGCTTCCCGCGGTTCCCGCGCCGATGATGATCACGTCGTATGTTGTGTTGGACATATCTTGTTTCTCCTTGGGGTTTGAATTCAGAGTTCATTGGTTCGAAGTATTTTTTGAAATGCCTCCACCTTCCTGCGCAAAATCATGTAGTGAAAGCTGATGTAGGACTTGGCTTTGATGGGGTCGTGGCGGGCGATCTCCAGGGCGGTGTGCCGCCAATTGTCCACGATGCACTGCCGGTATTCCGCGTCCTCGTACAGGGCGTTGTCCATGGAACTGAAACCGATCTGAACGGCCTGCATGATCCATTC
>SKYX01000063.1 GCA_007127655.1 Desulfonatronum sp. | reverse complement strand
TGCAACATCAGCATCCCGCCGCAGACCTACAATGTTTTGCAAAAAGGTGAGCAGATTCTGAGCTGTCCCAACTGTCAGCGGATTATCTACTGGTCCGACCACTTTCCCAAGGAAGACGAAGCCGAGGAGACGGAAGCGGCTGCGGCTTAGTCCGTGGTTTGGTCTGGAAATGCACTGAAAGCAGCCTGGGAATGCCCCCCTGGTGCAGTGTTTTGTGAGCGGGAAGCATCGCACTGGGCACGGGGCAACATTCCGGGGCACGGATTGCGATCTCGATTTCCTCTTGGTCCGGAAATAAATGAAAGAGGACAAACTTGCTCTTGAGCTTTTCCCAGACTCTTTGACCTGGGATGGGCGCTGTTCTATATTCATTTTTCGCGGGAGTCGGGCAGGTTGTCGTCGGGGGCGTGTTTTGCTCAGGTAAGGCGCGTTCCGGGAGGAAAGTCCGGGCTCCATAGGGCGGGACGCTGGATAACGTCCAGCGGGGGCGACCCCGGGAAAGTGCCACAGAAAACAGACCGCCCAGCGCCCACTTTGCCTTGGTAATCTTCTTATCAATGAAGGGAAGACCAGGGCAAAGTGAGCGCTGGGTAAGGGTGAAACGGTGGGGTAAGAGCCCACCAGTTGCCGCGGCGACGCGGCAAGCTTGGCAAACCCCGTTCGGAGCAAGACCAAATAGGAGGACGTTTGAGGCCGGCCCGGTCGAAGTCCTCGGGTAGGTTGCTGGAGGCCGGAAGCAATTCCGGTCCTAGAGGAATGACAGCCGCCCCGCGCTTGCTTTGCCTTGGCAATCCTCTCGTCGTTTGGGAGGTGGCCAGGGCAAAGTGAGCGCGGGGAGACAGAACCCGGCTTATCGCCCGACTCCCGCGTTTTTTACACCAAGTGCTTCTATGAACCTCACTTCTGCTTCATTCATGAAATCCACATTGCGCCGGCCCTGGGCCGTGGTATTGGCCGCCGGTCAAAGCTCTCGCCTGGAGCGGGCCGGAGTGGGGACCAGGAAACAGTTTCTGCTTTGGCGGGGCGTCCCCCTGTTTTGGCACGGCGTACGCGTTTTCGCGCAAATACCGGATCTGAACGGGGTGGTGGTGGTTTTCCCGGCCGAAGAATTGGCCGTGGGAGAAGAATGGGTCCGGCGGCTCGTGGAAGCAGACCGGCCGGGGCTCCCGGTGTTCTCGGTCCAGGGGGGGGCGTTGCGGCAGGATTCGGTCCGGCTCGGCCTGTCCGCGGTTCCGCGGGAAAGCGAGGTCGTGCTGATCCATGACGCAGCCCGGCCCTTTGTCCGTCCGGCCCTGGTCACTGCATTGGTGGCCGCGTTGCAGGAAGAAGAGTCGTCCGGGGACGGCGACGAAGCTGCGGCCGGGGTGATTCCCGGCCTTCCTGTGACCGATACCGTCAAGCAGGTCAGCGAGGGGCGGGTGTCGGCCACCTTGGACCGGGTCGTCCTGCGAACGGTGCAAACCCCCCAGGTTTTTGACCGCGCGGTCCTTGAAGAGGCCCACCGACGCTGCCTGCAAGAGCAATGGGCGGTGACGGACGACGCCTCCCTGGTGGAGCGGCTGGGGAAAGTCGTGCGCGTCATTCCCGGAGATCCCGGCAACATCAAGATCACCAATCCGGGTGATCTCAGCCTGCTCAAGGATTCCGTCGAGATGACCATCCCGATTCCCTGCGTGGGCTTTGGCTACGACGTCCACCGCTTTGGTCCGGGCCGTCCGTTGAAGTTGGGCGGCGTACCCTTTCCCGGCGCTCCGGAGATCATCGCCCATTCCGACGGCGACGTGCTCCTGCACGCCCTGGCCGACGCCCTTCTGGGTTGCTTGGGCAAGGGCGATATCGGAGAACTTTTTCCGGATTCTGACGCACGATTCGAGGGCATTGACAGCGCTGTTTTGGTGTCTGAGGTTCTGGAATTGGCCCACAGGGAAGGGCTGGACCTGACTCATGTGGACCTGACCATTGTTGCCCAGGTCCCCAAGGTTGCTCCCCGGCGCGAGGAAATTCGGCGCAATGTCGCCAGGCTGCTGGGACTGGACTACTCACGGGTCGGGGTTAAAGCCAGCACCGAGGAAGGATTGGGGTTCACCGGCGCAAAGCAGGGCATTAAGGCCATGGCCGTGGTCACTGCCATGCGCCGTCCCGATTCGAAGTAAATGAGTCAGAAAATAAACACTGTCGAGACAATGTGAGTCGTTATGCTCCTCTACAACAGTTTGCACGGGAAGAAGGAAGAATTTCAACCGCTGCGGGACGATCATGCCCGCTTGTACGTTTGCGGGATCACGGCGTACGATTACTGTCATATCGGACATGCCAGGTCCGCCGTGGTCTTCGACGTTCTGGTCCGGTATCTGCGCTACAAGGGCTGGAAGGTCACCTTTGTCCGCAACTTTACGGACATCGACGACAAGATCATCAACCGGGCCGCGGCCGAGGGCATCGAATCCTCGGAGGTGGCCGAGAAGTACATCGTCGCGTTTTACGAGGACATGGACCGCCTGGGCATCCTCCGGGCGGACTTCGAGCCGCGGGCCACGGAACATATCCCCGGCATGATCAGCCTCTCCGAGTCCCTGATCGCCAAGGGCTACGCCTATGCCACGGACCAGGGCGACGTCTACTTTCGTGTCCGGGCCTTCGAAGGCTACGGTCGCCTGTCCGGACGAAACATCGAAGAACTGCGTTCCGGGACCCGGGTGGAGCCTGGGGAAAGCAAGGAAGACCCCCTGGATTTCGCCTTGTGGAAATCCGCCAAGCCGGGAGAACCCTCCTGGCCCAGCCCCTGGGGACAGGGGCGTCCTGGCTGGCACCTGGAATGTTCGGTGATGAGCGAGCACCTGCTGGGCCTGCCGCTGGACATCCATGGCGGAGGGCAGGACTTGACCTTCCCCCACCATGAAAACGAGATGGCCCAGTCCATGGCCGCTACGGGCGGGGAGTTCGCCCGATTTTGGGTGCATAACGGCTTTGTGCAGGTCAATTCCGAAAAAATGTCCAAGTCATTGGGCAATTTCGTGACCATCCGAGACATTCTGGCCAAGTTTCAGCCCGAAGTGCTGCGGTTTTTCCTGTTGTCCAAGCATTATCGCAGCCCTCTGGACTTCACGTACCAGTCCATGGAAGAGGCTGAAAAAGCCTTGCACCGCATCTATCAGACCATGGCCCTGCTTCGGGAGCACGCCGACGGGACCAAATGGAGCAATGCAGCCCTGGCTTCGGAGGTAGAGGCCGAGCTGACCACCTTGGAAGCCGAGTGGGTCCGCTCCATGGAGGATGACCTGAACACTGCCGGAGCCTTGGGCCATGTCTTCGGCGTGGTGCGCATGGCCAACCGCATGTTGGAAAACAAGGGCTTGCGGAAAAGCAGCGGCGGTCGCGACCTGGGAGCGCGGATCCTGCGGGATTTGCAAAACTGGGGTCAGGCGACCGGCCTGTTCCAGGATGAACCGGAGCAGTGGCTGGCCCGGTTGAAGCAGACGCGGATTCAGCGCAAGGAGTTGGACGTTGCCCAGGTAGAAGGATTGCTCGGCTCCCGTCAGGAAGCCAGACTGGCCAAGGATTTTCAGCGAGCCGACGTTTTGCGGGGGCAGTTGGCCGAAATGGGCGTGGAGGTCCGCGATACGCCTGGGGGGCAGGTCTGGGACGTGATATAGTTGAGGGCTGAAGGTTGAAGGCTGAAGGCTGAAGGTTGAAGACAGTGGGGCATTTTTGGGGTTTTCGGGCTGGTTTTGCCCACCGTTTGTTTTTCCCTCACAGTAGGTAATCTGGAGTCTTGTCCATGATCCGACGATCCCGACCTCTGCTCCTGCTCCTGCATCTGTTGCTGGTGCTGGTGCTTTTGCTTTCCGCTTGCGCACCCAGGTTCCCTCCGCCGGGCGAGGTGTCGGATTTGCGCTTGCTGCCCCAGGAGACGGGGTTGTACGTGCCGCGCTTCGGGGAAACGGAGCATTTGATTTTCGAGCTGGACCAGCAACAACTGGCAAGCGATTTCCTGGCCCGGTATTTCGCGCCCTGGGATGAATGGGACGGCGAATCCGCGGACGATCCGGATCTGTTCTGGGGTCTGCGGCGCTACCAGGACAGGGAGGTGTACGGGGAGAATCTGTTGCCTGTTCCCGGGGGCTGGCTGGATGAGATGACCAGGCGCAGCGCAGCGGAACTCTTCCCGTCCCTGGTGCATCCGGCGGTGACCGTCGGGCCGACCTCGCTGCGCGTTCTGCCGTCTTTTGCTCCGGTATTCAATGATCCCGCTTCAGCGGGGCAAGGTTTCCCCTTCGACATGCTCCAGAATTCCCTGATCCCGGCGGGAACCCCGGTGCGGGTGGTCCACGCCTCCGCGGACGGGGACTGGTATCTGGTGACGGCGCCGCATGTCTCCGGCTGGGTGCGTCCGTGGGAAGTGGCCTGGGTGGACGCGTCCTTCATGGAGGCGTTTCGCGACGGCGAGCTGATCGCGGTGACCCGGGACCACGAGGTGGTGCGTACCCCGCACGGCATGTACGCCCTGCACGGGCGGGTGGGCATGCTCTTGCCGCGCTCCGACGAACCCGCTCCAGCGGGTATGATCGCGGTGCACACGCCGCAGCGTCGGGCGGATGGATGGGCAGAGTCGCACACCGCGTTTCTTTCGGAGCAGGGGGGCGAGCCCTGGCCCTTGCCCGCGACCGCGGACCGCTATGTTCGCGTCCTGGACGGGCTTTTGGGCCAGCCCTACGGTTGGGGCGGAATGTATGAAAACCGGGATTGTTCGGCCTTGGTCCAGGACGTCCAGGCGCTGTTCGGGATCGCCATGCCCAGAAATTCCCGGGCTCAGGCCCAGGCGGGGCGGGTCGTGGACTTGAGCGACCTGGACGCGACGCAAAAGGAGCGGCGCATCCTCGAACACGGCGTCCCGTTGCTGACCATCGTGAACCTGCCTGGCCACGTCATGCTTTATCTCGGCCCGGATCCGGTCACGGGCCGACCGGTTGTCCTGCACTCCATATGGGGGCTGCGGATCGAGGAGCCAAAGGGCAGGGCGGCACGGGTCAGCACTCCGGGGCGATGGGTTCTCGGACGCACCGTGATCACCACCCTGACCCCGGGAATGGAGCTTCCCACGTTGATCAGGCCTCAAGGCCTGCTGGTGGAGCGAGTGACCAGTATGACCATTCTGGGGGAAAGGTAATCCGCTCATTGGTTGTCGTCGCAGCGTCATGACCCATTATGATGTCGTCGTTTTGGGGGCCGGGGCCTCCGGATTGGTCTGCGCGGCCCAGTGCGCCAAGCGGGGCCGAAGGGTCGTGGTTGTGGACCATGCTGACCGGCCGGGGCTCAAGGTGCATATTTCCGGCGGGGGGCGCTGCAACGTGACCAATCGTCGGGTGCGGGTCGAGGACTACATCTGCGCCAACCCGCACTTCGTGAAGTCCGCGTTGGCGCAGTACCCCCCGGAGCGTTTTCTGGCCTTTCTGGCCGTGCACGGGGTGGAGACGGTGGAGGCCGATCATGGACGGCTGTTCGGCGCGTCCGGCGCGGGAGCCGTTGTCGACGCCTTGTTGCGCGAGGCCGAGAGGGCCGGGGTCTCCTGGGCCCTGGGCGAATCTCTCCGCGAGGTCACGGCGACGGCCAACGGGTTCCTGGTCCATTGCCGGACACGGTCCTTTGTTTCACGTGCACTGGTGGTGGCCACGGGGGGGCCGGCTTGGCCGCGGATTGGAGCCACGGATTTCGGCCTACGTTTGGCCAAGCAGTTCGGCTTGCGGGTCTTTCCGGCACGCCCAGGCCTGGTTCCCTTGCGGGCCTCGGAGGACCTGGTCGGCTTTTGTCGGGAATTGAGTGGAATTTCCCTGCCGGTTCGGGTTGTCGTGGAGGGTGCTCGGGTTCCCGACGGTATTGAGGATGCCCTCTTGTTTACGCACCGGGGCATCTCCGGTCCCGCGACCCTGGACGCATCCCTGTATTGGCGGCCGGGACGACATCTGGCGATTGACCTGCTTCCGGGGTGGGACATTGGCGAGGTGCTCGCCCAAGCACCCCGCCGTGAGGTCCGCAACGCCCTGGCTGTCGCCTTGCCAGCCAGGTTGGCGGAATTGTTGTGTCGCCATCATGGCTGGTCAGGCCAGGCAGGGAGTCTGCCAAAAAAACAGCGTCTCACCCTGGAGCAGGTCATTCACGGCTTTCCGTTTCTCCCGTCTGGAACGGAAGGCTTGGACAAGGCCGAGGCGACCTTGGGCGGCGTGGACACGGACGGAGTTTCCTCCAAGACCATGGAAACCAAGGCCGTGCCAGGGCTTTATTTCACCGGCGAAGTTCTGGACGTGACCGGACGGCTGGGCGGGTACAACCTGCAGTGGGCTTGGTCATCAGGATTCGTGGCCGGGCAGTGGGCCTGAGACGGCGCGCCGTCGGCAAGCGGAAGCTGTGGCTCAACTCCGGACGTCGCTGGTTTTCAAGAGCCCCTTGGCCATGGACTCCATGGCGTTCAGAAAGGAAAAGACTTGTAGCAGCTTGCGCAGGTTGAAGCGCTTGGTTACCCCGGCTGCCCGCAGTTCCTCCAGGCGGCCGTCAAAGCTTTCCACCGCCTTCTTCAGTTCGCCCAGGGCAACTTCCCGACCCTCGCCGGTGGCGACCATCACGTCGCTGGTGGCCTGCGCCAGGTTTCGAACCTGGGCGGCCATGATGATGTCGTAGCCTTCCCCCTCGTCAAAATCATTGAGCACGCGAAGCATGGTCCGCATCTGCTCCACGCAGTTGTCCAAGGCCGTCACGCGGCGGCTGAGCGTTTCCAGGTCCTCGGAGGAAACCAACCGTTCATGGCGCAAGGCCTTGGTCAGAAGTTCTCTGGCCTGCAGGGACGCGGCACTGACGTTCACCAGGAGGTCCGGGGCCACGGTGGTCTGCTTGGAGAGAAACGCCTCCACCAATATCCCGTAGCACCGGGCGGACTCGGCGAACTGGGTGCGCATCTGTTCGCGTAACGTGCTTCCGGCACGGCGGGGCAAGATCAGGACCGTGACCAGAAACGCGCTGCCGACCCCGATGCCGATTTCCAAGATTCGATGCAGAGCAAACAAGATGCGCCGCTCCTCCTCGCTTCCGGCGACCACGATGATGACCACGGTAATCGCGGCCATCATGAAGCGTGGGTTATACCGGGTCATGTAGGCGCAAAACCCCACGGAAAGGAACAGGCCCAAGGCCAAGGGCCAACCGGGGCCGGGCACGGCCAGCAGCGTGAGGACACCGATGGCCGCGCCCATCACGGTCCCCGTCAGCCTGTACCAGCACATCCGTAGCGAATCGGCAACGTTGATCTGCATGACGATCACCGCGGAGAGCACGCCCCAGAAGCCGTACTCCAAACGAAAAGCATGGACCACAGCATACGCCAGGACGGCCGCCAAGCCGGTTTTCAGTCCGTGACGCAGATGTTCGGGTGAGTAGTCGAAACGTTTGGCAAACGAAAACAACGGAGAATTCCTCCTCATGAGTCAGGTGCGCTGGTTGTGCTTCGTCGGACCGCAAAAGGCAAGTTCAGGTAAGTCGGATAGCTGAGTCAATTGAGAAAACAAGTAGGCAATAAGTTGTACAATTTTTAAAATAATATGCGTAGTCACGGAGTATTCAGTTTGGGGTTGACGGAAACATGGCTATCCGGCATAGGGTTACCTAAGCTATTTGATGAGGTAACACTGAGGTAACCCTTGGGCCGTGGAAACACTTGAAGCCCGGGTATTTGTTCAACCCTTTTATCCTATTGGAGAAGGTATGCCTGATACCCTCCTGTTTATCCTGGTAGTGGTCCCATTCATTGCCGCTCTGGGGCTCTACGCGCTGCGGAACGATTCCCTGCGCATGGTTCTGGTTTTGGCTACCGCGGTTCTCTTAACGGGTTCCTCGTTGGCCTTGTTTTCCCACGAAACCGCCGCCTTTTCGACGACACTGCTGGGTCTCAACCCGCAGCCGTTGATCGTGCTTCTGGATTTCGTGGTGTTGTTCATCATCTTAGCGGTAGGTCTCAGCGCGAAGCACCGGCTGATCATCTACCTTGCCGGAGCACAGATCGTGCTTTTGGCCGTCTTCAAATTGGTTTCCCCGGCCGAGGCCACCGGGCAAGCCATGTTCCTCGTTGATCCCCTGGCCAAGCTGATGGTTTTCGTGGTCAGCGTCGTTGGTTCGGTCATCGTCATTCACGCTCTGCCCTACATGAAGAATCATGAGGAACATCTGCATCTGACCACCTCCCGGCAGCCGCAGTTTTTCGCAGTCATGGTTTTGTTTCTCGGGGCGATGAACGGCTTGGTTCTGACCAACGATCTTGGAAATTTCTACTTTTTCTTCGAGGTCACGACACTTTGTTCGTTTTTGCTGATTCGGCACGACCTCACCGATGAAGCCAAGGCCAATTCCCTCAGGGCGTTGTGGATCAACAGCCTTGGCGGTTTGGCGCTCCTGATCGGCCTGCTCTGGATCTCCCTGGATCTGGGTACGGTCAACATTCAGCAGATTCTGGCCATGACCCCCGAAGCCGCTTTCCTGCTGCTGCCCATCGGGCTGCTGTGCTTCGCTGGATTGACCAAGGCTGCTCAGCTTCCGTTCCAGAGCTGGTTGCTCGGCGCCATGGTCGCCCCCACCCCGACCTCGGCCTTGTTGCACTCCGCGACCATGGTCAAGGCTGGCGTGTATCTGTTTCTGCGTTTTTCACCAGCCTATTCTGGAACATTCTTCTCCACGACCGTGGCCCTTGTTGGCGCCTTCACCTTCCTGGCCGCCGCGGGTCTGGCCATCAGCCAGTCCAACGGCAAGAAGATCCTGGCTTACTCCACGGTGAGCAACCTGGGGTTGATCATCGCCTGCGCCGGCGTGGGCACCCCCGCCGCCATTGCCGCGGGGATGTTCCTGATCATGTTTCACGCCGTGACCAAGGCCCTGCTCTTTCTGTGCGTGGGGACCATTGAACAGCGCATCGCCAGCCGTGATATTGAGGACATGCGCGGGCTGTACGCCGTCATGCCGGTGACCGCGCTCATTGCGGTGTTGGGCGCACTGACCATGATCCTGCCGCCCTTCGGCATGCTCCTGGGCAAGTGGATGGCCATCGAGGCCTCGGCCCACAACATCCTCTTGGTGGTCATTCTGGCCTTGGGCAGCGCCGTGACCGTGCTCTACTGGGCGCGCTGGGCCGGTCTGTTCATGACCTATCCCTTCAAGGGACGGATCTACGCCGAATCGCAGCCCGCGATGACGCGGCTACCGCTGTTCGGACTCATCGCAGCTGCGGTGCTGCTTTCCTTTTACGCTCCGGCAATCTACAACTCCTTGATCTATCCGACCATTTCCACTCTTCCGTTGGCCATGGTGGATGCGGTTCCAGGAACATCCTGGGGCATATTGGTCATGGAGCGCGGCTCCTTTCCAGTTATTCCGCTGTTTCTCGTAGCGGCTCTGGGACTGATCGCGGCTATCTACTTTTATAAGGTCGCCGGCAAGGTCAAGCCCACCGGCCCGTATCTGTCCGGCGCCCAATCACCGGATAACGAGAACGAGTATATCGGTCCCTTGCGCCAATCCATCTTGCCGGCAACATCCAACTACTACCTGGAGAAGATTTTCGGCGAAAGCACCATCAACCGCTGGGTGAATACCACGGCCATGGTGCTGATTCTCCTGATGCTCGGAGGGGGTCTCTAACATGACAAGCGCTCAAGTTTTTCTGGCATTGATCGCGGGACTTTTCTTGGCGCCCCTGGCCGTCGGCGTGCTTACCGGCGTGGACAGAAGGGTCACGGCTCGGTTGCAGTCTCGGATTGGACCTCCCATTTTGCAGCCGTTTTACGACATCGCGAAGCTAATGGGCAAGGAGCCCATGCTCGCCAACCATTGGCTGGCCTTCTGCTCCATGCTGTATCTGGCCGGAGCCGTTACGTCTGTTGTGCTGTTCTTCCTCCAGGCGGATCTGTTGCTGATCTTCTTCGTCCAGGCTGTGGGCTCGGTCTTTCTGGTCATCGGCGCGATGACCGTTCCATCGCCGTACAGCCAGATCGGCGCGCATCGGGAACTGCTCCAGATCATCGCGTATGAGCCGTTGCTGATCCTGGTCATTGTCGGCATTTTCCTGGCCACCGGCAGCTTCAAGATCGAGGCCGTGTACGCCATGGAGCAGCCGTTGCTGTTCAAGCTGCCCCTGCTGTTCCTGGTCCTCGGCATCGCGTTGACCATCAAACTGCGTAAATCCCCCTTCGACATTTCCGCATCGCACCATGCGCACCAGGAAATCGTCCGAGGCGTGTACACCGAATATTCAGGTCCATATCTGGCCATCGTGGAGATTGCCCACTGGTTCGAGATCGTCCTGATCCTCTGCCTGCTTTCCCTCTTCTGGTCCACCAGCATCGTCGGCTTGGTGCTGCTCCTGGGTATCACGTATTTCGTGGAGATCCTGGTCGACAATACCACTTCGCGGATGACGTGGCGTTGGATGCTCGGGACCGCCTGGATAACAGGCATTACGTTTTCCCTGATTAACCTGCTTTGGCTGTATTACGGGTAGACACTATGAACTTCATATCCAATTTTATCCAATCATCGCGGATCAAGTCCCCCTGGGTCATGCACTTCGACTGCGGAAGTTGCAACGGGTGCGACATTGAGACGCTGGCAGTGCTCACTCCCGTCTATGACGTGGAGCGTTTCGGAATCATCAATATCGGCAACCCCAAACACGCGGACGTGCTGCTGGTTACCGGCACGGTGAATCACCGCAACAAAAAGGTACTCAAAAACCTCTACGATCAGATGCCAAAACCTCGCGCCGTCATTGCCATCGGGGCTTGCGGTCTGACCGGCGGGGTGATGCGTGAGGCGCCGAACGTTGTTGGCGGCGTAGACAAGGTCATTCCTGTTGATGTCTACGTCCCTGGCTGTCCGGCCAAACCTGAAGCGATCATTGACGGCGTGGTCAAGGCGCTGGAACTGTTCGCCGCCAAGTCGTAAGGAGTTGGAATATGGCTGAAGCTCAAACCAAAGACAAAGAAAAAGAAAAAATCGTCGGCATCCTCCCGACGACCGATATTGCCAGTGACGCCCTCAAAGCTGAGGTGCTCAAGCTCAAGGCTGACGGATATCGTTTCGTGACCATGAGTTGCGTCGATCTGGACGAGGATCATGTCGATTTGATCTACGCTTTCGACCGTGAACTGGAGATGGTCCACTATCGTCTCAAACAGCCCAAGGCTCAGCCCGCGCTGTCCATCTCCGACATCCTGTTCACGGCCTTTCTTGTGGAAAACGAAATCCAGGACCAGTTCGGGATCTGCTTTGAAGGGCTGGTGTTGAATTTTGAAAACTATCTGTACCTGGAGAAAGAGGTCGGCCGGACACCTTTCTGCAAGTACAGCGTGATTCGAAAAGAATCGGAAGCCCAGTAATCATCCTTATCGCTGGTAATTACCTTAGGAGACTTTATGGCCAAGACCATTATCCCTTTTGGTCCGCAACACCCCGTCCTTCCGGAACCGATCCATCTGTCCCTGACAGTGGAGGACGAAATCGTGACCCAGGCTGTACCGGCCTTGGGCTACGTGCATCGCGGGCTGGAAAAGCTTTGTGATATTCGGGACTACCACCACATGATCCAGGTCGTGGAGCGTGTGTGTGGAATCTGCTCAAAAATCCACGCCATGTGTTACTGCCATGGCCTGGAAGAGATGATGAAGATCGAGGTTCCATCCCGGGCCAAGTATCTGCGCGTGGTCTGGTCGGAACTGCACCGCGTTCACTCCCATCTGTTGTGGCTGGGACTTTTCGCGGACGCCTTCGGCTTCGAGGCGTTGTTCTATCAGCTCTGGAAGATTCGTGAGCGGGTCATGGACATCAATGAAGCCACAACCGGCAACCGGGTCATCGTGGCTGTGAACGTGATGGGTGGGGTCAGAAACGATCTTTCCCCGGAACAGATTCGCTGGATTCTCTCTGAGCTGGAACTCGTGGAAAGCGAACTCAAGGCCCTGGAATCCACGATTCTCGACGACTATACGGTCAAGGCCAGGACCGTGGGCAAGGGCATCCTGACCAAGGAACAGGCCTACGAATTGGGCGCCGCCGGACCGACTCTGCGCGGAAGCGGCATAGCCCAGGATATGCGGCAGTTGAATTACGCGGCGTTCGGCGACCTGGAGTTCGAGCCCATCGTCGAGTACGAGGGCGACAGCTATGCCCGGTGCAAGGTTCGGTACCGGGAAACTCATCAATCCATCGACCTCGTCCGACAGGCCCTGCACAAGCTTCCCGAGGGCCCCCTCAACGTCAAAGTGAAGGGCAATCCCGAAGGTGAAGGCGTAGCCCGGGTCGAACAGCCGCGGGGAGAACTGTACTACTACTTCAAGGCCAATGGGACGAAATACCTGGAACGTCTGCGTATTCGCACCCCCACATTCGCCAATATTCCGCCCCTGGCCGCCATGTTGCCGGGGATCGAGTTGGCGGACGTGCCGGTGGTCGTTCTCTCCATTGACCCCTGCATCAGCTGCACGGAACGCTAGGAGACGAGTCATGTTCAAAGTCACACCAATGACAGGCAATGTCCTGAAAAACCTGTTCACCAAGAAAT
>SKYX01000065.1 GCA_007127655.1 Desulfonatronum sp. | reverse complement strand
GATTTCCCGTGTATATTTTTCCCCCAGGGCGGCCAGCAGCAGGCTCGAGTCGGTCTCTCCCTGCTCGATCAATTCTTCCACATGCAGCAGGCCGCGATGAATGGCCGGGGCTTGGGCCCGTTCTTCGGAAGATAGGTTGACGTTGCGTGAACTCATGGCCAAGCCGTCTGTTTCACGCACCGTCGGCCTGCCGTGAATCTCCACGGGGAGGTTCAGGTCTCTTGTGATCCGGCGGATGACCGCCAGCTGCTGCCAATCCTTTTCTCCGAAAACTGCCAGTGAGGGGTTGGTCACCACGAGCAGCTTGGCAACCACCGTGGCCACGCCGCGAAAGTGCGTCGGCCGCTGCACCGCGCACAATCCGCGGCACAGGGAGGGCGCTTCCACCCAGGTGGCATGCCCGTCGGGAAACATGGCCTCGGCCTCGGGCATGAACAGAACGTCCACGCCCACTTCCTCGGCCAGTCGGGCGTCGCGCTCCGGATCACGCGGATAGCGCTTCAGATCTTCTCGCGGCCCGAACTGGGTCGGGTTGACGAACAGGCTGACCAGGAGCGTGTCCGCTCGCTCCCTGGCCCAGCGCATCAAGGCTAGATGACCTTCGTGAAAAAACCCCATGGTCGGCACCAGAGCCACGCGTTTGCCGGCGCAACGTTGGCGCATGGTCCAGGATTGGATCTCGTCCGGCTGGGTGATGGTTTCCATACGTCTCTCCATCAAATCGTTGTTTGTCGCGAAGAACCTTCTCCATATACGCCTCGTACCAACAGTACCCGGATTCAAAAAACCTCGCCAGACCCATCGCCGTAGTCAACCCGCTCCAGGCACAGCCCATGAGCCGGAGCGGTGGCTGGAGCCGATTCACGACGGCCTTGGGCGAGAATGTCCATGACTTGGTCCGTGGTCAATCGGCCCTTCCCGACCATGACCAGACACCCCATGAGGTTGCGGACCATCTGCTTCAGAAAGCCGTCGGCGGTGAACAACCAAACGCTTTCTTGCGGATTCGTTCCGGCCTTGCAGTGGATGTCCCGCACCGTGCGCACCGGACTGCGGACCGGAGTGCCCTGATTTTGGAACGCGGACCAATCCCTGCACCCGATCAGCTTTCGCGCCGTCTGCTTCATGGCTTCCAGGCTCAGCTCGCCGACCCGCCAGACGTAAGCTCCGCGCTGCGGCAACAGCCATCGTGGTTCATGCCAGAGGGTGTAGCTGTAGGTTTTTTGGATCGCGTCGAAACGAGCGTGAAAGGTTTCGGAAACCTGTTCCAGGCGGATAATGGTCACGTCCGGGGGCAAAAGCGCGTTCATGGCCCGTTGCCACGGGAGATGGGCTCGGGCCGCGGGCACGTCCACATGAGCGACCTGCCCCAAGGCGTGGACTCCCGCGTCCGTTCGTCCCGCCCCATGCACCCGGACGGGACGACCGGCCAGCCGTTCCAGGGCGGCTTCCAGGCATCCCTGGACCGTACGCGTACCGTTCTGTAGCTGCCAGCCGTGAAATTCTGTCCCGATGTAGGCGACCTGGAACTTCAGGCGGATCGCGGAAGCAAACGTTTTCAACGGCTTACTGTAAAGGAAGATGCATCCTGGTCAGGGCTTCGGTCAGGCGTGCGGCTTTTTCCGCGTCCACGAAGGAAAGCACCTCGCCTGCGTTGCGGCCGCGCATGCCGGACAAAATTTTGACGGCAACGGGCTCTTCCAAAGCTTCCAAAGCCTTGGCCGCCTCCCGAGGCTTCATATTGGAGTAGACGTCCACAAGATGTTTCATCTTGCGGTCCTTGAGCACGTCCGCTTCCTCAATCATGCCCTGAATCCGCGTCTCCAGTTCCTGGAGGCGATTCAGTTTGGCGTCGAGTTCGTTTTCCAGGGCGCGCAAGGTCTGTTCCTGTCGCTGGACCTCTTCCTGACGCCGACGCAGATTTTGCCATTCCTCGGACAGATCGCCCTGGGCTTTCATCTGTCGCGGCGCATCGGTCATGTCGTCGCCAGGTACACCGGCCTGGGCCACGTCCCATGCTCCGGGGACCTCCGCGGCCGGACCTTGGGCGTGGGCCGGTTTCGGTGCGGCCAGGACGGTCTCGGCCACGGAGCTTCCCGGAAGGTCTGAAGCGTCAGTACCGCTCCAGACGGCCAGGAAGATCAGCTTGCACAAACTGAGCACGGCCACGGCAGCCAGGATGTTAGAAATCCTGATGCTGGTACCGAAGGGTTGCCATTTCATCGAGGTCCTTTTGCTCTTTGCTTTTTTCTTGGGCATGGAATTCCAGGGCCTTTGTGTTTCGGAGTCGTTCAAGAATCTTGGCGTCCTTGGCTCGTTGGATCAGTACGCCCCGACGGGAAGCGACTTGGTTCGCCAAGTTTTGCAGGTGCTGCTCTTCGCGCTGAATGTCGTGCAAAAGGCGTTCCCGGTAGGTGCTCCACAGCCAGAATTCGTCGGGTTGCAATAAATGGCGGCTTTCCAGGCGGCCGGAGGCCTCTTCCAGTTTAGCGCGAATTTGTTCAACCCTCTGGGCTTGAGCCTGATACGCTCGCTGAGCCGTCGTCAGTTCCAAGCGGGCATTGTCCACAAGTTGACGCCGGTAGTCGAGGATATTCTCCAGGGAAAATTGAAATGGCTTGGGCATGATTCATGTTCCTGCGAGGATCCATCCAAGAAAAACGCTCAACTCGCCCCAGACGATTGCAGCTCCCAGAAAGTCGCCGTTTACGCCTTCCCGGAGTCGTGCCAGGCGGATCAAAAACAGCAGGCCCACGCAGCACAGCAGGCCGCTGATCAAAAGTGCCTTCCACGGCACGAACGCGATTCCCAGGGCCAAGGCCGTTCCAACGACCCAGGTCGAACGTCGGCCCGTGGCCGCGGTCAAGAAAATCTCGGCCAGTCCCGGTCGGCTCAGCTTTCGGGTCCTCCAGGCCAGGGCCACGGCCGCGGTCCGCCCCAGGACAGGAGCCCAGATCAGCACCCCCCATGCTCCATGGGCCAATACTTCCGGCAAGAGGATCACGTACCCCGTCAGCCCCATGAACAGCCCCATGCCGCCGAAGGCTCCCATCCGGCTGTCCTTGAGCACCTCCCAGAAGCGCCCCCCCCGGGATCCGCTGCCCCATGCGTCGCACAGGTCGACCCATCCGTCCCAGTGCAGGCCGCGCGTCAAAACCATGGTCAGCCCCAGCCACAGCCAACCCTGAACCCATGGGCGGCCCTCGCCCAGGCCGATCATGAAGGGCAGCGTCGCGACAACGCCAAGGTACAGCCCGACCAGGGGGAACCACCGAAGGCCGCGACCCAGGGTCTCGGCGTCGGCAATCCGGGCCGGGGCCAGTCGGGTCAGGAACCCGGCGGCCAGGATGAACTCATGCCATATTCGCAAGCAATGCCTCGTGGGGGTGATAAACAATGGTACCTATTGAGCACAGCCTGGGTAGCGCCTCATTCCCAAGCTGGATTCCCT